>NZ_JBIBHU010000001.1:415334-576098 GCF_042957205.1 Kitasatospora sp. NPDC008115
CCGGGGGGGAGAGCGGGGGTCGTCTATCCACGGCCCGACTCGGGGGGGAGGAGCCGGACCGGGTTAGCACGGTCGCGAACGATCCGTGACTTCCATGGTGTACCCGAGCGGCCAGAAACACAAACCCGCACGCCCACGAGTACGCCGAATGGCGGGCTGTTTTGCGGCGCCCTCTATCCTCGGTTCCCGTGGACACCACCGAGAACGCCGACGAGCACGCCGACGAGTCCCCGGACTCCACCGCCGCAGCCGCCGGAACCGACGGGACACCCGGGCCCGAGGGGACGGCCGTGACCGCCGCACGGCCCGGAGCGCCCGCCTCCGGCCCGTCCGGAACCCGTCCGCCGGCCGTTCGGCCGCGCACCGCGGGGCCCCGCACCGCCGCATTCTTCGACCTCGACAAGACGATCATCGCCAAGTCGAGCGCCCTCGCGTTCAGCCGTCCGTTCTACCAAGGCGGTCTGATCAACCGTCGGGCCGTCCTCCGAAGTGCGTACGCCCAGTTCGTCTTCCTGGTGGGCGGCGCGGACCACGACCAGATGGAGAAGATGCGGGAGTACCTCTCCGCGCTGACCCGGGGCTGGAACGTGCAGCAGGTCCGCGAGATCGTCGCCGAGACCCTGCACAACCTGATCGACCCGATCATCTACGACGAGGCCGCCTCGCTCATCGAGCAGCACCACGCGGCCGGCCGTGACGTGGTCATCGTCAGCAGCTCCGGCTCCGAGGTGGTCGAGCCGATCGGCGCGCTGCTCGGCGCGGACCACGTGATCGCGACCAGGCTGAAGATCGAGGACGGCTGTTACACCGGCGAGATCGAGTACTACGCCTACGCCGAGAACAAGGCCGCCGCGATCCGGGAGTTGGCCGAGGTCGAGGGCTACGACCTGGCCGAGTGCTACGCCTACAGCGACTCGTCGACGGACCTGCCGCTGCTGGAGGCGGTCGGCCACCCCTCGGCGGTCAACCCGGACCGGGCGCTGCGCAAGGAGGCGGTGGCCCGCGAGTGGCCGGTGCTGGTCTTCGACAAGCCGGTGGAACTCCGGCGCCGGCTCCCGGAATTCTCGGCGCCGAGCCGCCCGGTGCTGACGGCGGTGGCGGTCGGCACGGCCGCGCTGACGGCCGGGATCATCTGGTACGCGGCCCGGCGCCGCCGCCCGGCGGCCTGACCGCACACTTTGGACAAAACGGTCAAAAGCCGAAGACGTCGCTTTTCGGGTTCCCCTTTCGCCCGAAACGCGATACAAATGAAGCACGGCCCGCGAGACCCGGTCAGGACCGAAGAGGTCAAACCGACAACGCAGTTCAGGCCACACGGACCGTCGTGCAGATGACCGAGCACCCACATGCAGCCGACCCGCTGTCGGGCCGCCGGACCAGACGAACGGGCAGGATCCCCGTCTGATCGGCACTTCCGGTGCATGCATGGTCACCCGGCATCTGTGCCAGCGGCGGCACCTGGCAGGATCAGGTGCCGCCGCATCTCGTCGTCGGGCGGTCGATCAGCCGGACGGCCCGGACGCTCAGACCATGCCGCGCTGCATCGCCTCGCAGACCGCCGTGCTCTCCCGCACCCCGAGCCGCAGCGCCCGGCCGCAGTGGCCGATCCAGGCCGCCAGGCCCTCCGGGGTCCCCGCCAGATAGCCGGCCAGCGCCCGCCGGTAGGCGTCCGTCCCCAGCTCGACCAGGCCGACCTCGGCCGGGCAGATCGACTTCGGGTCGAGCCCCTCGGCGATCAGCACGATCCGCTGGGCGGCCCGGGCGATCAGGCCGTTGTGCGCGCCGAACGGCCGCAGCGCCAGCAGCTCGCCGTGCACCACCGAGGCGACCACCAGGGCGGGCGTCCCGACGCCCTGGCCCTCCGCGCGGGCCACCAGCAGCCGGGAGAGCTGGTCGAGCCGGGCGGCGACCTCCTCCGGACCGGGCGCCGCCGGCAGCGCGGGCACCGGCCCGTCCGCCACCGCGCCGACCGGTTCGGCCGCCGGGCCGTGGTCCGCCGCGACGCCCTCCACCGGCTTCAGCTCCAGCGGGAACAGGTCGTCGGCCGGCTCGCCGCCCTGTCGCGGGCGGCCCGCCGCCGGGTCGGTGTCCCCGAGCGCCAGCAGGTGCAGCCGCGCCAGCACCTGGAGCGGCGAGTGCCGCCAGACGCTCAGCAGCTGGCCCGCCTCGGCCGCGATCCGCAGCGCGGCGCCCATGCCGCGGGTCTCGGGGTCCGCGCCGAAGTCGCTGCGCCGCCGGACCTCCTCCAGCGGCCAGTCGGCCCCGGCCAGTGCCGCCGAGGCGCGCGCGCCGCGCAGGGCGGACTCGGAGGTGACCTCGGCCGCCCGGCGGCGCATCACCCGGTGGCCGTAGAGGCGGTCGACGGCCTTGCGCACCTCGGCCACCGCGTCCGGCACTCCGGGAAGCTGGGCCAGCGGGGCGAGGGGATCTGTTCCAGTGCTCACCTACCCGAGAGTAATGACCCGGGCGCCCCGGCCGGAACAGCAACCTCGCATCACCCGTTAGAGGCAATCGTCACTTCCCTCCTGCCGGCGACCCGAAACCCCCGATAGCATGACCGCTGTCGAAGACGATAACGATTTCCACCTCGGAAGATCGTCGGCCTCGCCGTGGCGCGCAGCCGCGACCGCGGCGGGCCCAGGAGCGAGAGCCGGAGTCCCAAGATGAAGATCGCCTTCGTCGGCAAGGGCGGCAGCGGCAAGACCACGCTGTCCGCGCTGTTCATCCGCCACCTGGCCGCCGCGGGCCGACCGGTCCTCGCCGTCGACGCCGACATCAACCAGCACCTGGGCCCGGCGCTCGGGCTGACGGACGACCAGGCCGCCGCACTGCCCGCGCTCGGGGCCCGGCTGCCCGAGATCAAGGAGTACCTGCGCGGCAGCAACCCGCTGATCCGTTCCGCCGAGGAGATGATCAAGACCACCCCGCCCGGCCGGGGCTCGCGGCTGCTGCGGATCGTCGAGGAGAACCCGGTCTACACGGCCTGCGCCCGCCCGGTCGCGCTCGACGAGGGCTCGGTGCGGCTGCTGGCGACCGGCGCGTTCACCGAGGAGGACCTCGGCGTCGCCTGCTACCACTCCAAGGTCGGCGCGGTCGAACTGCTGCTCAACCACCTGGTCGACGGCCGGGAGGAGTACGTGGTGACCGACATGACCGCCGGATCCGACTCCTTCGCCTCGGGGCTGTTCACCCGCTTCGACCTCACCTTCCTGATCGCCGAGCCCACCCGCAAGGGCGTCTCGGTGTACCGCCAGTACCGGGACTACGCGCGCGACTTCGGGGTGCGGCTTCGGGTGGTCGGCAACAAGGTGCAGGGCCCCGGCGACCTGGACTTCCTCCGCCGGGAGGTCGGCGAGGACCTGCTGACCTCCTTCGGGCAGTCCGACTGGGTGCGCCGACTGGAGCAGGGCGCCAGGCCGCCGCTGCGCGCCCTCGAACCCGCCAACCGCGCCGTGCTGGACGAGCTGCGCGCGGCCGCCGACGCCGCGTACGAGCTGCGGAACCCGCGCCGGTACACCGAGCAGGCCGTGCTCTTCCACCTGCGCAACGCCGAGAGCTGGGCCAACGCCAAGGTCGGCACCGACCTCGCCGCCCAGGTCGACCCGGACTACGTGCTCGGCGCCGACACCGCCGCCCCGGCCGGCGGCACCGCCCTGGCCGGCGAGCCCACCGCCGCCGGCGCGGCCGTCTGAGCCGGAGCCCCGCCGCACCACCCACGGGCCGCGGTCCCCCGCACGGGGACCGCGGCCCGCGCGCGTTCCCGGCAGGCCCGCCACCAGCAGATTCCCGTCCGTTCGACCACCACCCAATGGAGTGAATCAGGCCGTTATTCACTGGAGCTCCGGATGACGCTGTGCAAAGCTCTCATTACCCTCGGTTTACCGAGTCTTGATGTTCCGCTTCCGCCCCGGCGCCCCTTGCCGTGGGGCCTGGCTCCTCCCAGTGCCCCGCCGAGCGGCCGCCGGGCGGCCCGATGGACCAAGGCCCGGCCGGTGACACCCGCACTCCCGGCCCGACCGCGCCATCCCGCCACACCGTCGCGACCCACGACAGCCGATCCGCTTCATCGAGCCCGCGCCGGACTCACCGCCGGACCTGACTGCGTTCGTTCCCCCGGACAGACGGGAAAACCCATGACCCCCGACATCTCCAGCGCCCCCATCGCCTCCGACACCACCGACCACGCCCCACCGGGCCGACGTCCCCGCGCCGCCTGGGCGAGGGACCTCTCGGCCTCCCTGGTGGTGTTCCTGATCGCCGTGCCGTTCTCCCTCGGCATCGCCCTGGCCACCGGCGCCCCGCTCACCGCCGGCCTCGCCGCGGCGGCCGTCGGCGGCATCGTGGTCGGCCTGTTCGGCGGCACCCCGCTGCAGGTCAGCGGCCCCTCCGCCGCGCTCACCGTGATCACCGCCGGACTCATCACCCAGTACGGCTGGCGGACCACCTGCGCCATCACCCTCGCCGCCGGCCTGCTCCAACTCCTCCTCGGGGTGCGCCGGGTGGCCCGCACCGCGCTGGCAGTCTCGCCCGCCATCGTGCACGGCATGCTGGCCGGTGTCGGCCTCGCCATCGCGATCGCGCAACTGCACGTCGTCCTCGGCGGCTCGCCGCAGAGCTCGGCACTCGCCAACCTGCTGGCCCTGCCCGCCCAGTTGGCGACCCCTCACCCCGCCGCCCTCACCGTCGGCGCGGTCACCGTCGCGGTACTGCTCGGCTGGCCCCGGCTGGACCGGCTCCCCGGCCGGTACGGGGAGTTCGGCGGCCGGCTGGCCAAAGTGCCCGGCCCGCTCGCCGCCGTCGCCGCCGCCACCGCGCTCGCCATCGCACTGGACCTGCGGCTCGCCCGGGTCGAACTGCCCGCCTGGCAGCCGCACGGCCTCGCCCCCGACCTGCCGCACGGCCCGCCGCTCGCCCTCCTGGCCGCCGTGCTGACCGTCACCGCCGTGGCGAGCGTCGAGTCGCTGCTCTCCGCCGTCGCGGTCGACCGGATGTCGCGCCGCACCGGGGACCTCGACCGCGAACTGCGCGGCCAGGGCCTCGCCAACATGGTCAGCGGACTGGTCGGCGGGCTGCCGGTCGCCGGCGGCGCGGTGCGCAGCACGGCCAACGTCCGGGCCGGAGCGCGCAGCCGCCGGTCCTCGGTCCTGCACGGGGTGTGGGTGCTGGCGGCCGCGCTGGCCCTGAGCGGCGGCCTGCGCCGGATCCCGCTCGCCGCGCTCGCCGCGCTGGTGCTGGTCGTCGGCCTGCAGATGGTGAGCTTCGCGCACATCCGCAAGGTGCACCGGCACCGTGAGTTCCCGGTCTACCTGACCACCGTGGTCGCCGTGGTGCTGCTCGGCGTCCTGCCGGGGGTGGCGCTGGGCGCGGCAACGGCCGTACTGCTCGCGCTCTACCGACTGACCCGCGCCCATGTGGACGTCATGGCCGGCCCCGACGGCTCGTTCACCGTGGAGACGCACGGCCCGCTCACCTTCACCGCGGTGCCCCGGCTCAGCCGGGCGCTGGCCGGAATCCCGGCCGGCGCCGAGGTCACCGTCGTCCATGACGGCTCCTTCCTGGACCACGCCGCGTACGAGACGGTGCACAGCTGGCGCAGCGGCCACCAGGCGGGCGGCGGGCGGGTGTCGATGGTGACCCGCCGCCAGGACGACGAGGTGCTCGACCCGGACGGCACCGTCCGCGCCGGCAGCTCCCCCGGCCCGCACCGCTGCCGCGCCTGGACGCCCTGGGTCGGTCACCGCTGCATCGAGCAGCAGGAGGACCCGCACGGCCGGCTGCTGGACGGGGTCCGGGTGTTCCAGCTGCACACCGCCCCGCTGGTGCGGCCCGAGCTGGCCCGGCTCGCCCGGGAGGGCCAGACACCCTCGCAGCTCTTCCTGACCTGCGCCGACTCCCGGTTGGTCACCAGCATGATCACCAACAGTGGACCGGGTGACCTCTTCACCGTGCGCAACGTCGGCAACCTGGTGCCGGCGCCGCACGAGCCGGGCGCGGCCGACGACTCGGTGGCGGCGGCGGTGCAGTACGCGGTCGAGGTACTGGAGGTGCGGTCGATCACGGTCTGCGGGCATTCGGGCTGCGGGGCGATGAAGGCCCTGCTGGACGGCGTGCACGAGCAACCCGGCCGGCCCACTCCGCTGGCCCGCTGGCTGCGCAACGGCCGGGGCTCGCTGGACCGGCTGCGCCGGGCCCCGGCGGAGTTCGCCGACCGTCCGGCGGTCGACCTGAGCGAGCAGCTCTGCATCACCAACGTGGTCCAGCAGCTGGACCAGCTGATGGCCAACCCGGCGGTGGAGCGACGGGTGGCCGAGGGCACCCTGCGGCTGGTCGGCATGTACTTCGACTTCGCCACCGCGCAGGCCTACGTCCTCGACCGGGAGAGCGGCCGGTTCGGCCCCGTCGAGGCGGCCGCCCCGCGGCAGGAACGCGACACGCCCGGGCGCGCGAATGAATTCGAACAGGTTCCGGCCACCGGTACCGCCGTCGCGGATCCGGCCCGGGGCGGAGGAGGTCCCGGTCTGGCTGCCTGAGCGGCGGGCCCGCGTCCGCCCGGCGGGCCAAGGACGCGGGCCCGTCTCCCGCCCCGCCCCCGGAGCTCCGGCGACCTCGGGCGACCGTTCGACGCCCGATCAAAGGTCTACACCAATTACCCGGAGCCTCTTGTCAACTGACCTCTTCGCCTGGTGAGCTGTGCGCTGGGACACACGGGACAATCCCCACGCACGGGAAACGACCCCGATCATGACTCATGAGGAGTGCGCGTTGAGCAACGAGAGCCTGGCCAACCTGCTCAAGGAGGAGCGGCGCTTCGCCCCGCCGGCAGAGCTCGCCGCAGCCGCCAACGTCACCGCGGCCGCGTACGCTCAGGCCTCCGAGGACCGCCTCGGCTTCTGGGCCGAGCAGGCCCGCCGCCTCACCTGGGCCGTCGAGCCCACCCAGACCCTCGACTGGTCCAACCCGCCGTTCGCCAAGTGGTTCGCCGACGGCACGCTCAACGTGGCCTACAACTGCGTCGACCGGCACGTCGAGGCCGGCAACGGCGACCGGGTCGCCATCCACTTCGAGGGCGAGCCCGGCGACGGCCGCTCGATCACCTACGCCCAGCTCAAGGACGAGGTCTCGCAGGCCGCCAACGCGCTGCTGGAGCTCGGTGTCGCCAAGGGCGACCGGGTCGCGATCTACCTGCCGATGATCGCCGAGGCGGTCGTCGCGATCCTCGCCTGCGCCCGGATCGGCGCCACCCACTCGGTGGTCTTCGGCGGCTTCTCCGCCGACGCCGTGGCCTCCCGCATCCAGGACGCCCAGGCCAAGCTGGTCATCACCGCCGACGGCGGCTACCGCCGCGGCAAGCCGTCCGCGCTCAAGCCGGCCATCGACGAGGCGCTGACCAAGGTCGAGGGCGTCGAGCACGTCCTGGTCGTGCGCCGCACCGGCCAGGAGATCGCCTGGACCGAGGGCCGCGACGTCTGGTGGCACGAGGCCACCGCGCGCCAGTCCACCGAGCACACCCCCGAGGCGCACGACGCCGAGCACCCGCTCTTCATCCTCTACACCTCGGGCACCACCGGGAAGCCCAAGGGCATCCTGCACACCTCGGGCGGCTACCTCACCCAGGCCAGCTACACCCACCACGCCGTCTTCGACCTCAAGCCGGAGACCGACGTCTACTGGTGCACCGCCGACATCGGCTGGGTCACCGGCCACTCGTACATCGTCTACGGCCCGCTCTCCAACGGCGCCACCCAGGTCATCTACGAGGGCACCCCGGACACCCCGCACCAGGGTCGGTTCTGGGAGATCGTCCAGAAGTACGGCGTGACCATCCTCTACACCGCGCCGACCGCGATCCGCACCTTCATGAAGTGGGGCGACGACATCCCCGCGAAGTTCGACCTGTCCTCGCTGCGGGTGCTGGGCAGCGTCGGCGAGCCGATCAACCCCGAGGCGTGGATCTGGTACCGCGAGCACATCGGCGCCGGCAAGACCCCGATCGTGGACACCTGGTGGCAGACCGAGACCGGCGCGATCATGATCAGCCCGCTGCCGGGCGTCACCGAGACCAAGCCGGGCTCCGCCCAGCGCGCGCTGCCGGGCATCGCGGCCACCGTGGTCGACGACAACGCCGTCGAGGTCCCCAACGGCTCCGGCGGCTACCTGGTGCTCACCGAGCCGTGGCCGTCCATGCTGCGCACCATCTGGGGCGACGACCAGCGCTACATCGACACCTACTGGTCGCGCTTCGAGGGCCGCTACTTCGCCGGTGACGGCGCCAAGAAGGACGAGGACGGCGACATCTGGCTGCTCGGCCGGGTCGACGACGTCATGCTGGTCTCCGGCCACAACATCTCGACCACCGAGGTCGAGTCGGCCCTGGTCGGGCACCCGTCGGTGGCCGAGTCCGCCGTCGTCGGCGCCACCGACGCCACCACCGGCCAGGCGATCGTCGCCTTCGTGATCCTGCGTGGCAGCGCCACCGACAGCCCCGAGCTGGTCGAGGAGCTGCGGGCGCACGTCGGCCGCACGCTCGGCCCGATCGCCAAGCCGAAGCAGGTCAAGGTGGTCGGCGAGCTGCCGAAGACCCGCTCCGGCAAGATCATGCGCCGCCTGCTGCGCGACATCGCCGAGGGGCGCGAGGTCGGTGACACCACCACCCTGGCCGACTCCACGGTGATGAACCTCATCCAGGCCCAGCTTCCGGCGGCGGGCAGCGAGAGCTGACCCACGGCGGGCAGCGAAGGCTGACCCGCATCGGAAGACGTGCGTGACGGTGCCCCGGGCGGTCGTGACCGCCCGGGGCACCTCCGTGTCCGGACCACCACGCGCCCTCCCCGGCGCACCCGGGACCCACCCCGGCGCACCCGGCCGCCGTGCGCAACGGGCCGCAGGCGGCTAAGTCCTATAGGAGGACGATCCGGTTACCGCTTTGTCGCCACGCTACAATGTCAAAGACGCATCAAGATCCGCGTCACAGGGCGAGCCGGGAAGTCTGGTCGGCGGTGCACCACCGGTGCATCCTCACACCGTCCCCTTGCCCCCAGGAGGCCGCGCGTGGCCAGCCAGCCGCCCGTTCACGAGCCGACACCGACGCCGACACCGACGTCCCAGCGCCGCCAGTTCCTCGGCAGGCTGCCCCTCCCCGAGCGGAGCTACCTCGCCGACGCCCTGCGCACCGAGACGGTCGGCGGCGTCCTGCTGCTCGTCGCGGCCGTCGTCGCACTCGTCTGGGCCAACGTCTGGCCGGACGCCTACCAGTCCGTCCTGAACTACACCGTCGGTCCCTCCGCCCCGCTCCACCTGGACCTCACCCTGGGCACCTGGGCCAAGGACGGGCTGCTGACGGTCTTCTTCTTCGTGGCCGGCATCGAGCTCAAGCGCGAGTTCGTGGCGGGCGAGCTGCGCAACCCCCGCGCGGCGATGCTGCCCGTCATCGCCGCCGTCTGCGGAGTCGTGCTGCCCGCCGTGCTGTACACCGTCGTCAACGCCGGTCCCGGCGGGCACCCCAGCGGATGGGCCGTCCCGACCGCCACCGACATCGCCTTCGCGCTCGGCGTGCTCGCCGTGGTCGGCAGCCACCTGCCCTCCGCGCTGCGCGCCTTCCTGCTCACCCTCGCGGTGGTGGACGACCTGATCGCGATCCTGATCATCGCGGTCTTCTACAGCTCCGGCATCAAGTTCTGGGCGCTCGGGCTGGCCTTCGCCGGGCTCGCGCTGTTCTGGTTCCTGCACCGGCGCGGGGTGCACGGCTGGTACCTGTTCGTCCCGCTCGCCTTCGTGATCTGGGCGCTGATGCACGAGAGCGGCGTGCACGCCACGGTGGCGGGTGTCGCGATGGGCCTGATGCTCCGCTGCCACCGGGAGGGCGACGAGAAGCACTCCCCCGGCGAGCACATCGAGCACCTGGTCCGGCCGATCTCGGCCGGGGTGGCCGTGCCGGTCTTCGCACTGTTCGCGGCCGGGGTGGGGATCTCCGGCTCGGCCCTGCGCGAGGTGTTCACCCAGTCCGCCCCCTTCGGCATCGTGCTCGGCCTGGTGGTCGGCAAGTCCGTGGGTGTCTTCGGCGGCACCTGGCTGACCGCCCGCTTCACCCGCGCCGAGCTGAACCCGCAGCTCAAGTGGGCCGACATGTTCGCCGTCTCGGTGCTGGCCGGCATCGGCTTCACCGTCTCGCTGCTGATCGACGAGCTGGCCTTCCCGGACGACCCGGCGCTCGCCGACCGGGCCAAGGCGGCCGTCCTGGTGGGCTCGCTGATCTGCGCGCTGGCCGCCACCGTGCTGCTGAAGCTGCGCAACCGGCACTACCGCGAGCTCTGCGAGGAGGAGGACCGCGACCTCGACGGTGACGGCATCCCCGACGTCTACCAGCTCGACGACCCCGCCTGGCAGGCCCGCATGGCCGCACGGGCGCAGCCGGCGGAGGCACCGGCACAGCACACCGAGGCACAGCCCACCGAGGACCGACCCACCGAGGCACGGCCCACCGAGACCCAGCACACCGACCCGGGCCCGACACGCCCGGCCGTCGAACACCGTGACGAAGGCCGCGGCACAGCCCCCTGAGCGCCGCACCGGAGCCCCCTTGAGCGGCCCGCACGCCGGAACACGTCCCTCCGGCGGGGCCCCGGAGTGGTGTCCGCTCGTCCGGTAGGGGCATGATTCTGAACTGTCGACAGTCCACCGGAAGAGGAGAACCGCTGATGCCCGCAGGAGCCGCAGACCCGTCCAGCAACGGCCGGGCGCCCTACGAGGGCGAGCGTTCGGTGGGGCAGCTGTTCGCCGCGGCCACCGCCGACCTGTCCGCCCTCGTCCACGACGAGATCGCACTCGCCAAGGCCGAGATCCGCGCCGACGTCAAGCGCGGCGTCTCCGGCGGCGTCTCGCTGGGCGTCGCGGGCGTGGTCGCGCTGGCCGCCGTCCCGATGCTGAGCGCGGCCGCGGCGTTCGGCATCCACGCGCTGGGCCTGTCGCTCGGCTGGTCGTTCCTGATCGTGGCCGGCGCGTACCTGCTGCTGGCCGTGCTGCTGGGCCTGCTGGCACTGCGTTCGTTCAAGAAGATCGAGAAGCCGGTCCGGACCATCGAGGGTGCGCAGAAGACCGCCGACGTGCTGAAGAACGCGCGGCCGCGTCCCGCCACCAAGGAGGAGATCGACCGCGCCCTGGGCCGCATCCCGTAAGCCTCCTCCGCCCGAAGGCCTTCCCGCCCCGAAAGGCCACCCGCCCCGAAGGCCACCCTCGCACGCCAGGGGCGCGCCGGGAACGCGCCAGGCACGCGCCGGGGTCTCCGCGGGGGACGTGCGCCCGGTGCGCGGCGGGCCGGAGGGGCCCGAGTGCGAGTGCCGGGCGCGTGTCCGGCGCGCGGATGTGACACGCTCTCGGTATGTCGCTCGACCAGAAGCCCGTGCCCGCGCAGCCGTCCGCCAGCTCCGGCCTCAACACCCCCGGCGACGCCCAGGACACGCCCCCGGCCGCCTGGGACGTCCGGCAGGCCGGACCGTGGATCCACCGCGACCTCGCCGCCAACGGCGCGCGGTTCCACATCGCCGAGCTCGGCGAGGGCCCGCTGGTCCTGCTGGTGCACGGCTGGCCCGAGTACTGGTGGGCCTGGCGCCACCAGCTGACCGCGCTGGCCGCCGCCGGCTACCGGGCCGTCGCCGTGGACCTGCGCGGCATCGGCGGCAGCGACCGCACCCCGCGCGGTTACGACCCCGGCAACCTCGCGCTGGACATCACCGGGGTGATCCGCTCCCTCGGCGAGGACCGGGCGCACCTGGTCGGCCACGCCTCCGGCGGCACGCTGGCCTGGGTGGCGGCCGTGATGCGGCCCTCGGTGATCCAGAGCCTCACCGTGGTCTCGGCCGCGCACCCCCGTGACCTCCGCCGGGCGCTGCTCACCGACCGCAAGCAGATGGCCGCCTTCGAGCACGTGCTGGGCTTCCAGCGTCCGTGGATACCGGAGCGCCGCCTGGTCGCCGACGACGCCGCGCTGGTCGGCCGCTACCTGGACGCCTGGACCGGCCGCAACCAACTGGACCGCGCGACGGTGGCCGCGTACCGGCAGGCGATCCAGATCCCCAGCACCGCGCACTGCTCGATCGAGCCGTACCGCTGGCTGCTGCGCTCGATGGCCCGGCCGGACGGCATCCAGTTCGCCCGCCGGATGAAGAAGCCGATCACCGCCCCCACCCTGCACGTCCAGGGTGCGGCGGACCCGGTGCTGCTGTCGCACACCGCACTGGGCGGCGGCGAGTACGTGGCGGCGCCGTACCGCTGGCGGCTGCTGCCGGGGGTCGGGCACTTCCCGCACGAGGAAGCGCCGGAGCAGTTCACCGCCGAGCTGCTGGACTGGATCGGCCGGCACAAGGACTGAGGGACCAACGGCCTCCCCCGGAAGAGGGCACGGGGCCGAGGGTCCCGGCGCCCGGATGGGCGAACGGGGTCGAAGGTCCCAACTCCCTTGATATGACGTTCATATGACAAACGCATAGGCCACGTTGGTGGCCCACCGGGCGGTTACCCCCGTCGGCCCAGGGGCATCCATTGCGGTATGACCTGGATGCCCGATCGCGGCGGCGCCCCGCGCGGCCGACAGCACAGCAACAGCCCGCAGCGTTCCGCCGCCCACCGCCCCGAGTGGGCGGACGACCACGGTTACGACCGCAGTCACGACGGCGGCTACGACACCGGCTACGACGCCGGTTTCGAAGGCGACTTCGAAGGCGCGGGCGGCGGCCACCCGCGCACCGCGCAGCGGCAGCTCGGCATCCCGCACATCCTCGGCCGCCGCGCCCGCTGGGTGGGCGCCCGGCTCCGCCGCGACACCTGACCGGTCCCGGCTCCGCCCGGTTCCCCACCCTCCTCCACCCTCCTCGCCCGGCTGCCGGCCGACCACGACCGGCAGCCGACCGCCCGAGCTTCGGCCGCCGAACGCCGGCGCCCGACCGGACGACCGGACGACCGGACGACCGGACGAGGTCAGAGCGCGCAGCCCTGGGTGTCCACCCGGCCCGTCGCCGTACTGCCCTGCTCGGCGTCCTGCCGCACCTCGGCCGCGGTCAGCACGTACCCGGTGTCCGCGCTGTCCAGCGACTTCGCGAACACCATCCCGTACACCTGGCCGTCCGGCGTGAGCAGCGGGCCGCCGCTGTTGCCCTGGCGGACCAACGAGCGCACCGAGTAGACGTCCCGGACGACCTGGCCGCGGTGGTAGATGTCCGGACCGTTCG
Source organism: Kitasatospora sp. NPDC008115 (assembly GCF_042957205.1). NCBI lineage: Bacteria > Bacillati > Actinomycetota > Actinomycetes > Kitasatosporales > Streptomycetaceae > Kitasatospora > Kitasatospora sp. NPDC008115. The sequence goes on from NZ_JBIBHU010000001.1 coordinate 428,555, forward strand.
CCTGGATCCGGCCACGGATGCGGGCCGGCTGGACGTTGAAGGCGCCGTTCTCGGGGAAGCCCGCGACGATCGCGCTGTCATTGGTCTTCGCCTCGCCCGCGAAGGCGAGCGGCGGCGCGTTCAGCTTGGGCACGTCGAGGACGGCGATGTCGCGCTGCCAGTCGTAGCTGACCACGGTCGCGTCGTACAGCGGGCCGACGCCGCCGACCTGCACGGTCGGCTCGTCGACGCCGCCGACCACGTGGGCGTTGGTCATCACCCGGTGCGGGGCGTAGACGAAGCCGCTGCCCTCCAGCGTCTTTCCGCAGGCGGTGGCGGTGCCGACCACCTTGACCAGGCTCTGCCGCGCCTTCGCCACCGCCGGGCTGGCGGCCAGCGCCGGATCGGGGGAGTCGACCTGGGTGATCGGCTCGTGCTCGAAGGGGTTGAACACCTGGGGGAAGCCGTTGCGGGCGAGCACCTTGGAGAAGTCCGAGAACCAGTTGGGCGCGTCGGAGGGCAGCGCGTCCTGGACGCCGCCCAGCACGGCCGAGGTGCGGACCTGCTTGGAGACGGTCGGCAGGGACGTCCCGGCGAGCGCCGAGCCGATCAGCCAGGCCACCAGCAGCATCGAGATCACGTTGACCACGGCGCCGCCCGCCGCGTCCAGGGCCCGGGCCGGGCGGCGGTCGATGTGGCCGCGCAGCTTCCAGCCGAAGTGCGTGGTGATCGCCTGGCCGGTCGCCGCCAGCACGATCACCACCACCACGGCGATCACCGAGGCGGTCGTCCCGGGGCTGAGGTGGTCGAGCAGCAGCGGCAGCAGTTGGACGGCGAGCAGGCCGCCGCCCAGGAAACCGAGGACCGACAGCACGCCGACCACGAAGCCCTGCCGGTAGCCCGAGACGGCGAAGCCGATGGCGGCGGCGATCAACAGCACATCCAGGACGTTCACCCGAACACCCTCCCACGACGGACCACCCGACCGGGGGAACGAACGCCGAATCCGGCCGCGACCCCGCGGAGGCCGGCCCCGCCCGCCGCCGTAGCCCCGCAGGGAACGGCCCCGCCCGCCGCCCGGTGGTTCACAGCGCCCCGGCGTCGCGGCCGAGCAGCGCCCGGGACCGCTCCAGATCGCCCTGCACCAGCTCCAGCGCCTCGTCCGAGAGGTCGACGATCCGGTCCGCGTCCCACGGCCGCTCCAGGCCGCTGTGGTGCAGCACCCGGTCGATCACCCCGGCGGTGAAGCCCCAGACCAGCCGCCCGCCGACCGCGAAGGCCGGGCCGAGGTGCCCGGACGGGTGCCGCAGCCGGGCCCGGTTGCCGGGGTCGGTCAGCTCCGCGATCGGCACCCGGAACACCGCGCCGGTCTCCCCCAGGTCCACCGGGCGGACCGGCGACTCCTCTCGCCACCAGCCGAGCACCGGGGTCACCACGAACCGGCTGACCGGGATGTACAGCGCGGGCAGGGTGGCGAAGACCTGCACGCCGTCCGGCTCCAGGCCGGTCTCCTCCCAGGCCTCGCGCAGCGCCGCCGCCACCGGCCCGGGCCCCGCCGGGTCGCCGTCCTCCGGGTCCAGCGCGCCACCCGGGAAGGACGGCTGCCCGGCGTGCGAGCGCAGCGAGCGGGCCCGTTCGATGAGCAGCAGGTCGGGCCCGGACTCGGCCTCGCCGAACAGCATCAGCACGGCGGCGGCCCGGCCGCCCTCGGCGGGCGGCAGGAAGCGGCTCAGCTGCTCGGGCAGCACCCGCTCCGCGGCCTCCCGGACCGGCTCCAGCCAGGCCGGCAGCCCGTCCCGCTCGACCCGCTGGTCAACCCCTCGCTCAACGACTCGCTCAATCCGCCGCCCGACCTGCGGCTCCCCCAGCGGCTCCGCACGCCGTTCCCCGCGCCCGCTCATTCGGACACCGCCAGGTCGGCGACCTGGCCCTGGTGTGCGGCGGCGTCCGCGCGGGCACCGGCCTCGCCCGGGAAGTCGGCGGGCGGCCGCAGCCGCTGGCCCGGGTGACCGCCCAGCTCGTACTTCAGCAACTTCGCCGCCTTCTCCGGGTCGGTCTCGCCCTCCCCGTAGGAGGGGCAGAGCGGTGCGATCGGGCAGGCCCCGCAGGCCGGCTTCTGGGAGTGGCAGATGCGCCGGCCGTGGAAGACCACCCGGTGCGAGAGCATCGTCCACTCGGACTTCGGGAAGATCTCCGCGACCGCCGCCTCGACCTTCACCGGGTCGTCCTCGGCGGTCCACCCGAACCGGCGGGCCAGCCGCCCGAAGTGGGTGTCCACGGTGATGCCGGGGACTCCGAAGGCGTTGCCGAGGACGACATTGGCGGTCTTGCGGCCGACGCCGGGCAGGGTGACCAGGTCGGCGAGCCGGCCGGGGACCTTCCCGTCGAACTCGTCGCGCAGCGCGATCGACAGGCCGATCAGCGACTTCGCCTTGTTCCGGAAGAAGCCGGTCGGCCGGATGATCTCCTCCAGCTCCGCCGGGTTCGCCGCCGCCATGTCCTCCGGCGACGGGTACTTCGCGAACAGCGCCGGCGTCGTCTGGTTCACCCGCAGGTCGGTGGTCTGCGCCGACAGCACGGTGGCCACCAGCAGCTGGAAGGGGTTGTCGAAGTCCAGTTCCGGGTGCGCGTACGGGTACAGCTCCGCCAGCTCGCGGTTGATCCTCCGGGCCCGCCGCACCATCGCCAGTCGCGACTCCGGCTTGCGCACCACGGCCGCCCTGCCCGCCGGCTTCGCCGCGGACGCGGTCTTCCGGACCTTGCTCTCTGCCATGCGTGAAGGCTACGCCGGACGGCCGTGCTCCTGCGGCGGATCGGCCAGGCCCGCCGCCCCTCCATCGGCCACGCACCGGCCGCCCGTCGGTCGCGCCTCGGCCACCGCACCGACCGCGCGCCGACGGGCATGTGTCAGGGGCAGGTGACGACCTGCCCGGCCCAGGAGAGTCCGCCGCCGAAACCGAGCAGCAGGGCGGGGGCGCCACCGGGCACCTCGCCGCGTTCGACCAGCTTGGCGAGGGCGAGCGGGACGGAGGCGGCCGAGGTGTTGCCGGACTCGACGACGTCGCGGGCCACCACCGCGCCGGTGGCGCCGAGGCGCTCGACCAGGGCCTCGATGATCCGCAGGTTGGCCTGGTGGGTGACCACCGCGCCCAGGTCGGCGGGGGTGAGTCCGGCCCGGCGGCAGGCCTCCTCGGCGATCGGCGCCAGGGTGCCGGTCGCCCAGCGGTAGACGGTCTGGCCCTCCTGGCGGAACCGGGGCCGCCAGCCGCCGTCCAGCCGGACGGCGTCGCCCTTCGTCGGGTCGGAGCCCCAGACCACCGGCCCGACGCCCGGGCGTCCCCCGGTCGCGGTGTCCGGGCCGAGGACCGCGGCGCCCGCGCCGTCACCGAGCAGGACGCAGGTGGAGCGGTCCGTCCAGTCGGTGACGTCGCTCATCCGCTCCGCGCCGACGACCAGCGCGTACCGGGCGGCGCCGGCCCGGACGGCGTGGTCGGCGGTGGCCAGCGCGGTGCAGAAGCCCGCGCAGCCGTTGTTGACCTCGAAGCCGGCGGCCTCCGGGATGCCCAGCCGCCCGGCGACCCGGGCACCGGTGTTCGGGCAGCGCTCGATCGCGGTGCAGGTCGCGACCACCACCAGGTCGATCTCGTCGGGGGCCAGTCCGGCGGCGGCCAGCGCCTTGCCGGCGGCGGTGGCGGCGAGGTCGGTGACGCTCTCCTCCTCGGCGATCCGGCGGGTCACGATGCCGGTGCGCCGGCGGATCCAGTCGTCGCTGGTGTCGACCAGCCGGGCGAGGTCGTGGTTGGTCAGGACCTTCGCGGGCTGGTGGTGGCCCAGCGCGACGATGCGGGAACCCGGCATGGCTGCTCCTCGGCTCATGGGCGCTCCGTGATGGGGCGTCAGCATGCCGGACTATAGCGTCCGAACGGTCGGACGCTAAACCCCTCGCGCTCGCTACACTGGCGCGGTGAGCCCGAGAAGATCCGCCGCCGACACCCGCCGGACCCGTGCCTCGATCCTGGTCCGCGGCCTGGACCTCGCCTCGGTCGAGGGACTGCAGGGCCTGACCATCGGCCGGCTCGCCACCGACCTGTCGATGAGCAAGTCCGGTGTCCTGGGCCACTTCGGCACCAAGGAGAGCCTGCAACTGGCCGTCGTCGACGAGGCGGTCGCGCTGTTCGTCCGCGAGGTGGTGCGGCGCTCGGAGACGAGCGGGGCCGCGCCGGGCCTGCCGCTGCTGCTCGCCCAGTGCGAGGCCTGGGTCTCCTACCTGGAGCGCGACCTGCTGCCCGGCGGCTGCTTCTTCACCACCGTGACCGCGGAGTTCGACGACCGGGAGCCCGGGCCGGTCCGCTCGGCGGTGACGGCCCGCAACGCGCTCTGGCAGCGCAGGGTCCGGCACCAGGTGGAGCTGGCGGTGGCCGCCGGGCAACTGCCGGCCGGGACGGAACCCCGACAGACCGTCTTCGAGCTGACCGGCCAGGTGCTCGCGCTGAACCACGCCCGCCGGCTGTACGGCGACCGGGGCGCCGCCGACCGCACCCGGCGGGCGATGCGGCGACTGCTCGGACTGCCGGACCCGGGCGCCGGGCAGCCGACGGCGCTCGCCGAACTGCCCGCGCCCCAGGAGGCCTGACGCGCGCCCAGCCGGCCACCGCCCCCGTCAGCCCCGGAACAGCGCGTCGACGTCGCCGAAGCCCAGGGCACCGGCGGGCGCCGTCAGGGTGCCGGGGCCGAGCAGTTCCGCGGCGGCCCGGCGGGCGGCGGTGTAGGCGAGCTGCGCCACCGCCGTACCGGCGCTGATCCGGCGCACCCCGGCGGCGGCGAGTTCGGCGACGGACGGACCGCCGGCCACCGCCATCGCGTTGACCGGCAGCGGCGAGCGCGCGCAGAGTTCGGCCAGCGCGTCGAGGTCCAGCAGGCCCGGTACGAAGAGGCCGTCGGCACCCGCCGCCGCGTACGCCTCGGCCCGGGCCAGCGCCTCGTCGAGCCCGCCGAGACCGAACAGGAAGACGTCCGTGCGGGCGTTCAGCAGCAGCTCCGGCAGGCCCGCCGCCTCCGCCGCCGTCCGGGCCGCGCGCAGCCGGGCGGCCTGCTCGTCCACCGCGTACAGCGGGCCGCCGACCGCCGTCGAGTCCTCCAGGTTGACGCCGGCCGCGCCCGCCCCGACCAGCGCCCGGACGGTCCCGGCGACATCGGCGGGCGCGGGTCCGTAACCGCCCTCGGCGTCCACGGTGACCGGCAGGTCCACGGCCGCCGCCACCCGGTGGGCGGCCTCGACGGCGCTCGCCCGGTCGAGGCGCTGGCCGTCGCCCCGGCCCAGCGACCAGGAGACGCCGCCGCTGGTGGTCGCGATCGCGGCGGCGCCCGCGGCGGCGATCACGGCGGCGCTGCCGGCGTCCCAGGCGTTCGGCAGCACGAGCACGCCGTCGGCGACCAGCGCCCGCAGGCGTTCGGCCTTGGCGCGGAGCGCGGCGGCGGGCGGGAGCGGGAGCGGGGTGGAGGTGGTCATGCGGGGTCACCGGCCTTCGGGAATCGGCGTGGATGGTGCGGCGACAGCATCCTGCGCGCCCCGGGCGTCCCGGCTCCAATGATTAAGCTGGAGCCGAATCAAAGAGGCAGGGGGCACCGATTGCGGACCGAGCTGGCGCTGTCGGCGGACGACCTGGCGCGCACCAGGTTCGCCGTCTCCCCGATGTGGGAGGTGGTGACCAGCCTCCGGGTGCTCGCCCAGCCGGTCGTCCCCGCGCCGCACCGGCACTGGGCCGCGCAGGTCCGCCCCCGGCTGGCCGCCGCCGGGCCCGCCGTCCGGCGGCTGGCCGCGATGGTCCCGCCCACCGGTCACCTGCCGGACTTCCTCAACCCCGTCCCCTCCACCGCCGCACCCGCGCTCGCCGACGAGCTGGCCGCGATCACCGCGGCCTCCCCGGAACTGGTCCGCGCCGACCTCGCCGTACTGGCCGCCGAGCGGGGCGGCCGGCTGCCCGCCGAGCTCGAACCGCTCCACCGCGACCCGGCCGCCCGGCTGCCCCGGCTCGCGGCCGACATCGAGGCGTACTGGGAGCTCGCGCTGGCGCCGTACTGGGCCCGGATCCGCGCCCTGCTCGACGCCGACGTACTGCACCGCGCCCGTCAGGCGGTCGGGCACGGCACCGCCCGGGTGCTCGACGACCTGCACCGGACGGTCCGCTGGGACGGCCGCGGGCACGGGGCGCTGCGGCTGGAGCAGCGGCACTGCGCGGTCGAGCGGCTGGACGCCGGGGCCGGCCTGGTGCTGGTGCCCTCGGTGTTCGCCTGGCCACGGGTGCTGACCCGCGCGCTGCCGCCGGACCCGCCGCAGCTCGCCTATCCGGCGCGCGGGATCGCCACCCTCTGGGAGCCCCGCCCGGCCGCCGGCGCCCCGGACGCGCTCGCCGCCGTCCTCGGCCGCTCCCGGGCCCGGCTGCTCGCCGGACTCGACGCGCCGGCCTCCACGACCGAACTGGCGCGGCGCACCGGGCTCTCCGCCGCCGGCGCCTCCCAGCACCTCACCGCGCTGCGCGCGGCCGGACTGACCAGCGCGCACCGTGCCGGTCACGCCGTGCTGCACGCCCGGACGGCCCTCGCCGACGCCCTGCTCGACCCCGACCTGCCCTGACCTGCCCCGACCTGCCCTCTCCTGACCTTCCCTGGTCTTCCCTGGTCTTCCCTGATCTCTCCTGACCGGCCCCGACCTGCCCTGGCCGGTCCTCAGTTGACCGATCAAGACCGATCAAGACTGAATCGGATCGGATCCGACACGAACTCCGACCCGGCCCGATCGCCCCGGACCGAACCGCCCGGCCCAACCCACCGGCTGACCTGCCGGTTCGGCCCGCTCCCGGGACGAATCCGGCGGTACGAATGGCCCCGCGCAGCACACCTCCGCACACCCCCTCCTCATATGATCGGAGCGACATGCGCCATGCTTGGTGATGCAGAGCACTGTACGAACTTGTGCCGGAGGGCTTGACGGCCGGCCGGCCGAGAAGGAGGAAGCACGTGGACGACGTTCTGCGGCGCGCCGCACTCTTCGCGGCACTCGACGACGAACAGGCCGGCGAGCTGCGCGCTTCCATGACCGAGGTGACGCTCGCCCGCGGCGAGTCGCTGTTCCACGAGGGCGACCCGGGCGACCGCCTGTACGTCGTCGCCGAGGGCAAGGTCAAGCTGCACCGCGCCTCGCCGGACGGCCGCGAGAACATGCTCGCCGTCCTCGGCCCCAGCGAGATGATCGGCGAACTCTCGCTGTTCGACCCGGGTCCGCGCACCGCCACCGCGAGCGCGCTGACCGAGGTCAAGCTGCTCGGCCTCGGCCACGGCGACCTCCAGCCCTGGCTGCACGCCCGCCCCGAGGTCTCGATCGCGCTGCTGCGCGCGATCGCCCGCCGCCTGCGCCGGACCAACGACGTGATGTCCGACCTGGTCTTCTCCGACGTGCCCGGGCGCGTCGCCAAGGCCCTGCTGGACCTCTCCCGCCGCTTCGGCGTGCAGTCCGACGAAGGCATCCACGTCGCCCACGACCTCACCCAGGAGGAACTGGCCCAGCTGGTCGGCGCCTCCCGCGAGACGGTCAACAAGGCGCTCGCCGACTTCGCCGGCCGCGGCTGGCTGAAGCTGGAGGCCCGCGCGGTCGTCCTGCTGGACGTCGAGCGGCTCTCGCGCCGGTCCCGGTAGCCGCGCACCGCACCACGGGAAGGGCCCGTACGCTCCGGCGTACGGGCCCTTCACCTGTGCGGGCGTCAGTCCGGGATCAGCCCGTGGTCCCGGAGGTACCGCAGCTGGGCGCGGACCGACAGTTCGGCGGCCGGCCACAGCGAGCGGTCCACGTCCGCGTAGACCCGGGCCACCACCTCGGCGGCCGTGCGGCAGCCGGCCTCGACCGCCGTCTCCACCTGGGCCAGCCGGGCCGCCCGGTGCGCCAGGTAGTAGTCCACCGCGCCGAGCGCATCCGCGAGCACCGGCCCGTGGCCGGGCAGCACCGTGCGCACCCCGTGCTCGGCGGCCATGGTGTGCAGGTGGCGCAGCGAGTCCAGGTAGTCGCCGAGCCGGCCGTCCGGGTGGGCGACCATCGTGGTGCCGCGCCCGAGCACGGTGTCCCCGGTGAGGATCGCGCCGTCGGCCGGCAGGTGGAAGGTCAGCGAGTCCGAGGTGTGGCCGGGCGTGGCGACCACCCGCAGGTCGAGCCCGCCGACGTCCAGGCGCTCGCCGTGGGTGAGGCCCTCGGAGCCGAGCCGGTGCGCCGGGTCCAGCGCGCGGACCTCGGTCCCGGTCAGCTCCGCGAACCGGGCCGCGCCCTCGGAGTGGTCGGCGTGCCCGTGGGTCAGCAGGGTGAGCGCCACCCGCTGCCCCCGCTGCTCGGCGGTCTCGATCACCCGGCGCAGATGGCCCTCGTGCAGCGGGCCCGGGTCGATCACCACCGCGAGGTCCGAACCCGGCTCGGCGAGCAGCCAGGTGTTGGTGCCGTCGAGCGTCATCGGGGACGGGTTCGGCGCCAGCACGCAGAGCGCACGGGCGGTGGCCTCGCCGCCGATCGCGGCGGCGGGGTCACCGGGCAGGAGTCCGCTCACCGGCCGCCCTCGCCGTCGCGATGCAGCAGGCGCAGGGGCAGTGTCCGGGCGAGGGCGCGCTGGGCCACCTCGGTGAAGCGGACCTCGCCGCTGTCACAGGCCGGGGTGCGCGGGGTCAGGCTGCGGGCGGGCATCTCGGGTGCCGTCCGGCGAGCCACGTCGTTGTGGGTCATCGGGCGTCGGTCCTTTCCGGATGAAGGGGACAGGATGGAAGGGGCAGGATCAGGCGCGCGGCGTCAGCCGGTGCGCCCTGCGGGGAAGGTGCCGTCGATGGTCAGTTCGTCGTACCCCGGCCAGCGCACGGTCAGTCGCTCACCACGCACCTCGGCGCGGCCGAGCACCGGCTCCAGCGAACGCCCGGCCGCCGCGCGAAGCGCCTCGGCGGCGCTGCGCACCGGCAGCAGTTCGCGCAGCACGGTGACGGTCGGCGGCAGCATGCCGTACCGACCCTCCTCGTAGCCGCGCACGGCCTCGGCCGGGGTGAGCCAGGCGACCCGGTCGGCCTCGCCGACCTCACGGGCGGCGTCCTGTCCGGGCGGCAGGGCGGCCACGAAGAACCAGGTGTCGTAGCGGCGTTCCTCGAACGCCGGGGTGATCCAGCGCGCCCAGCCGGCCAGCAGGTCGCTGCGCAGCAGCAGGCCGTGGTCGCGCAGGAAGTCGGCGAAGGAGAGCTCGTGGGCCTCCAGCGCGGCGCGCTCGGCGCTCCAGTCGCGGGGTTCGGCGACGCTGCCGGCGTCGGGGCCGGCCAGCAGCACCCCGGCCTCCTCGAAGGTCTCGCGGACCGCGGCGCAGACCACCGCCTGCGCGGTCGCGGGGTCCACCCCGAGCCGCTCGGCCCAGGCGCGCGGGCCGGGGCCGGCCCAGCCGAGTTCGGCCTCGGCGTCCCGGCGGTCCACCCCGCCGCCCGGGTAGGCGTACATACCGGCGGCGAACGCCATCGAGGTGCGGCGGCGCAGCAGGTACGCCTCCGGGCCGGCGGCCGTGACCGCGCCCGCCCCCGTGACCGCGCCCGGGTCGACGTCCGCGCCCGGGTCCCGGAGCAGCACCACGGTGGCGGACGGCTTCGGCACGGGCGGGGTCAGCTCGCCGGCGTCGGCCGCCCTGATCCGGGCGGGCCAGCCGGGCGGCATCGGGAGCGTCGTTGCTCGCTGGTCCATGCCCGGATGCTAAGCGCCCGGGGGCGGGGTTGGACAGGGGTGATCCATTGTCCGGCCCCGCCCCCGGCGGGCGCGCGCGTCCGGGTGCGGCTCAGGCTCCGGTGCGGACGCGGACCTGAAGCTCGACCTCGACCGGGGCGTCCAGCGGAAGCACGGTGACGCCGACCGCGCTGCGGGCGTGCACACCGGCGTCGCCGAGGACCTGGCCGAGCAGCTCGCTGGTGCCGTTGATCACACCGGGCTGGCCGGTGAAGTCGGGGGCGGAGGCGACGAAGCCGACCACCTTGACGACCTGCTCGATCAGGTCGAGGTCGCCGATCACCGACTTGACGGCGGCCAGCGCGTTCAGCGCGCAGATCCGCGCGAGCTCCTTGGCCTCCTCCGGGGTGACCTCGGCGCCGACCTTGCCGGTGTTCGGCAGCTTGCCGGCCACCATCGGCAGCTGGCCGGAGGTGAAGACGAACTCACCGGTGCGCAGCGCGGGCACGTAGGCGGCGACCGGGGCGGCCACCGGCGGAAGGGTCAGGCCCAGCTCGGCGAGCTTCTCCTCGACCTTGCTCATGCCTGCTTCTCCCGCTTGAAGTAGGCCACCAGCTGCTCCGGGTTCGGGCCCGGTACGACCTGGACGAGCTCCCAGCCGTCCTCGCCGAAGTTGTCCAGGATCTGCTTCGTGGCGTGCACGAGCAGGGGTGCCGTCATGTATTCCCACTTGGTCATGGCCAGACTCTAGACGCTCCGTCCCGGCGGACCGGCACGGTCCGCGCCCGGGCGCGCTCCGGCGTGTGAGGTGGCCCACAAACCGGGCATGATTCAGGTCCGGCCCCCGGGGTAGTCCCGGCATCCGGCGCGGTCCCTGGTTACCCTCGCGGAAGGGCACCCGTGTGGTGCCGGCCCTCGGAGACGGACGGAGACGGAGCGTGGCACGCACCCCCGGCCAGGCGGCCCGGCGCGATCCCGACTGGGAGGGCGTGCGGTTGCACGTGGTCAGCGGCAAGGGCGGCACCGGGAAGACCACGGTGGCCGCGGCGCTGGCGCTGGCGCTCGCCGCGGAGGGCCACCGGACGCTGCTGATCGAGGTGGAGGGCCGGCAGGGCATCGCCGAGCTGTTCGGCATAGCGGCGCTGCCGTACGAGGAGCGCCGGATCGCCTCGGTCACCCCGGCCCAGCTGGGCCTGCCGGCCCAGGACGGCTCCGCGAACGCGGGCGGGGAGGTGCACGCGCTCGCCATCGACACCGAACAGGCCCTGCTCGAGTACCTCGACATGTTCTACAAGCTCGGCCGGGCCGGGAAGGCGCTGCAGAAGGTCGGCTTCGTCGACTTCGCCACCACCATCGCCCCCGGCGTCCGGGACGTCCTGCTGACCGGCAAGGCCTGCGAGGCCGCCCGCCGCAAGGGCCCGGACGGGCGGCGGCGGTACGACGCGGTGGTGATGGACGCGCCGCCGACCGGGCGGATCACCCGGTTCCTGAACGTCAACTCCGAGGTGGCCGGACTGGCCCGGATAGGCCCGATCCACAGCCAGGCGCAGGCCGTGATGCGGGTGCTGAAGTCGGCGGAGACCGCCGTGCACCTGGTCACCCTGCTGGAGGAGATGCCGGTCCAGGAGACCGTCGACGGCTTCGCCGAGCTGCATGAGGCCGGGCTACCGGTGGGCGGGGTGCTGGTCAACATGGTCCGGCCGCCGGTGCTGGACGCGGCGGCGGTGGCGGCCGTGGACGGCGACCACCGCGAGGAGGTCGCGCTGGCCCTCGGCGAGGCCGGCCTCGGCGGGCGCTCGCGCAAGCCGGAGACCGTCCGGGCGGCGGTCGAACCGCTGCTCGACCCGCTGCTGGAACAGGCCAGGGAGCACGCCGAGCGGGTGGAACTGGAGCGCGCGCGGCGCGCCGACCTGCAACAGCTGAAGCTCCCGACGTACGAACTTCCGCTGCTGGGCGAGGGTGTGGACCTCGGCGGGCTCTACCGGCTGGCAGGCGAACTGAAGCGGCAGGGGGCGGCGTGAGCGGGCGCACGAGTGTGAACAACGACGGCGGCCGACTCGCCGTGGACGAGCTGATCGACAGTCCGAAGACCAGGATCATCGTCTGCTGCGGCTCCGGCGGCGTCGGCAAGACCACCACCGCGGCGGCGATCGGTCTGCGGGCCGCCGAGCGCGGCCGCAAGGTGGTCGTGCTGACCATCGACCCGGCCCGCCGGCTGGCGCAGTCGATGGGCCTGACCGAACTCGACAACACCCCGCGGATCGTCAAGGGCGTGAGCGGCGACGGCGAGCTCCAGGCCATGATGCTCGACATGAAGCGGACCTTCGACGAGGTCGTGCTGGCCCACGCCGAGCCCGAGCGGGCCCGGGCGATCATGGAGAACCCGTTCTACCAGTCGCTGTCGGCCGGCTTCGCGGGCACCCAGGAGTACATGGCGATGGAGAAGCTCGGCCAGCTGCGGGCGGCCGAGGAGTGGGACCTCATCGTCGTCGACACCCCGCCGTCGCGCTCCGCGCTGGACTTCCTGGACGCGCCGAACCGGCTCGGGTCGTTCCTCGACGGCAAGGTGATCCGGATCCTGACCGCGCCGGCCAAGGTCGGCGGCCGGTCCGCAATGAAGTTCCTGAACGCCGGGATGGGCCTGCTCACCGGCACCCTCGGCAAGATCTTCGGCGCCCAGCTGCTGACCGACGTGCAGACCTTCGTCAGCGCGATGGACTCGATGTTCGGCGGCTTCCGCGAGCGCGCGGACCGCACGTACCAGCTGCTCCAGGCGCCGGGCACGGCGTTCCTGGTGGTGGCCGCGCCGGAGCGGGACGCGCTGCGCGAGGCGGCGTACTTCGTGGACCGGCTGGCCGCCGACCGGATGCCGCTGGCCGGGCTGGTGCTCAACCGGGTGCACGGGACGGGCGCGCCGCAGCTCACCGCCGAACGGGCGCTGGCGGCGGCGGAGGCGCTGGAGGAGAACGGTTCGGAGCACACCTCACCGGAGGCCGAACTGGTCGCGGCCGGGCTGCTGCGGCTGCACGCCGAGCGGATGCAGGTGATGGTGCGCGAGCGGCGGACCCGCGACCGCTTCGTCTCGGTCTACCCGGACGTGCCGATCGTCGAGGTCGCCGCGCTGCCCGGGGACGTCCACGACCTGGACGGACTGCGGGCGATCGGCGAACGGCTCAGCGGCTCCACCGGCTGAGCCGGTCCACCGGTCCGGCCCGGGCCCCCCAGCCCGGGCGGACCGTCGCAGTGCGGGCCGCGAGGGGCTCAAGCCACGTCGGCGCTCAAGCCACGCTGGAGCTCAAGCCATGTCGGCGCTCAAGCCGCCGGGGGCTCAGCCCGCCTGGGCGTAGTCCGTCAGTATCACGCCGGTGGCCAGCGAGGCCTCGTACTCCGTGCGCGCCGTCTCCAGCAGCCGGCGCCACGAGATCACGGTCGGCCTGCGGCGCAGCAGCGCCCGGCGCTCGCGCTCGGTCATCCCGCCCCAGACCCCGAACTCCACCCGGTTGTCCAGTGCGTCCGCCAGGCACTCCGTGCGCACGGGGCACCCGCTGCACACCGCCTTGGCGCGGTTCTGCGCCGCCCCCTGGACGAACAGTTCGTCCGGATCACTCGTGCGGCAGGCGGCCTGCGCACTCCAGTCGTCTACCCAGCCCATGCCGGCGCCGTCCTCTCCCGAATCGAGGCTCCCCCACGGCGGCAACGGCATATTCACCGTTGCCAGTTGAGGACGTTACGGAAGAACGACAGCTTGCAACAGCCCCTTCGGGCTCAATCTCGAATGACCCAATTGGACTATGGGTGGCGATCAGCTCACTCGTTGGAGTGATCGCAGGTCGCAAGCCTTGCCAGGGCCACGGGCGCCACTCTCGCCACGCGGGTCGTCACGCTGTGCTACCGGACACAGGGGTGCAGCCAGCAACAGCTGCCTCAAAAGCACACCAGGAGCGGGCAATTCGGGCAATTCTCATCACTCACAAGAGTGATCGATGCTGACGCAGCGAAGCTGTCGCAAGCTTGTGACAAGCGTAGGCGAACACCTGCCCCGGTGTGTGGCATTCGGCAACGTAGGGTTCTCCTCATGGCACCGAAGCTCCCCCAGGCATCCCCGCCCCCCGGCAACACCGGAGCTCCGCGCGGCAAGCGCCGCGGGTCACCGCTGGACTACGCGGGACACGGAGTGAAGTTCCTGGGGGTCAGCGTGCTCTCCGGCGTCCTGCTGGCCGGCATGGCCCTGCCCGCCGTCGGCGCGCTCGGCCTCACCGCCAAGAACACGGCGGAGGGCTTCTCCAACATCTCGGACGACTTCAAGACCCCGCCGCTCACCCAGGCGACCCAGATCTTCGACGCCAAGGGCGGGCTGATCGCCAAGGTCTACGAGCGCGACCGCACCGTCCTCACCGCCGACCAGATGTCGCCGTACATGCGGCAGGCCCAGGTCGACATCGAGGACGCCCGCTTCTACGAGCACGGCGCCGTCGACCTCAAGGGCGTGCTGCGCGCGATCAGCAAGAACGCGGAGAGCGGCACCGCCTCCCAGGGCGCCTCGACGCTGACCCAGCAGTACGTGAAGAACGTCAACGTCGAGAAGGCCGGCGACGACCAGGCCGCCGTCCTGGAGGCCCAGCGCAAGACCCTGGGCCGCAAGATCCAGGAGCTGAAGGTCGCGATCAAGCTGGAGGAGGACCTGACGAAGGACCAGATCCTCACCAACTACCTCAACATCACCTTCTACGGCCACCAGGCGTACGGGATCGAGGCCGCGTCCCAGCGCTACTTCAGCAAGACCAACAAGGACCTCACCGTCGCCGAGGCCGCCACCCTGGCCGGCCTGGTGCAGAACCCGTCGCAGTACGACCCGGTGCGCTTCCCGGACAACGCGGTGAAGCGGCGCAACGTCGTGCTCGACAAGATGCTCGAGAACAAGCACATCACCGCGGACCAGGCCAAGGAGGCCAAGGCCGCCCCGCTGGGCCTGAAGTACAAGGACCCGCAGAACGGCTGCATCACCGCCCAGGCGGGCATGGGCTTCTTCTGCGACTACGTCCGGCACGTGGTCAAGCAGGACCCGGTGTTCGGCAAGAACGCCGCCGAGCGCAAGAAGTTCTGGGACCAGGGCGGTCTGAACATCTACACCACGCTCGACCCGGACAAGCAGGCCGCCGCCCAGGCCGCGGTCACCAGCAAGGTCAAGGTCACCGACCCGGTCTCGGCCGCCACGACCATGATGGAGCCGGGCACCGGCAAGATCCTGGCGATGGCCCAGACCCGCCCGTACGGCCTGGAGCCGGCCAAGAACCAGACCGTCGTCAACCTCAACGTCGACGCCGCGATGGGCGGCGGCAACGGCTTCCAGCCCGGTTCGACGTTCAAGCCGATCATCGCCGCGGCCGCGCTCGAGAACGGCATGCCGCCCACCAAGTCGTACCCGTCGGAGAACCGCATCGAGTGGCCGACGATGAAGACCTGCGAAGGCACCTGGAAGAACAACGAGAAGGGCGACAAGCGCTACGTTCCGAACGAGAGCAAGAGCGAGGTCGGCCCCTACGAGCTGAAGCAGGCGATGGCCCTCTCGGTCAACACCTACTTCGTCCAGATGGAGCAGGAGATGGGGCTCTGCCCCGTCAAGCAGATGCTCGACAAGCTGGGCATCACCACCACCGCCGCCGGCGACAAGATCGAGGTCGTCCCCTCGATCACCCTGGGCACCAAGGAGATGTCGCCGCTGACCATGGCGAACGTCTACGCGACCTTCGCCGCCCGCGGCAAGCACTGCACGCCGATCTCGATCAACAAGATCACCACGGTCGACGGCACGGACGTCAAGGTCCCGCAGACCAGCTGCACCCAGGCCTTCTCCGAGCAGACCGCCGACGCGATGAACACCGTCCTGCTCAACGTGACCGAGAAGGGCACCGGCGCCACCCTCGGCCTGGAGGACGGCCGCCAGATCGCCGGCAAGACCGGTACCACCGACAAGAAGAAGGCCGCCTGGTTCAGCGGCTACACCCCGCAGCTCGCCACCGCGGTCTGGATCGGCGGCCCGACCGGCGGCGTCGAGATGAAGAACATGAAGATCGGCGACACCTACTACGGCGCCGACGGCGTCTTCGGTGCCACCGGTCCCGGCCCGATCTGGAAGATGGCCATGGACGGCGCGCTGAAGGGCTCGCCCAAGGAGACCTTCCAGACCATCGACATCCCGGACCCGGCCCCCAAGCCGGACCCGAACGCCACCCCGCCGGCCACGCCGCCGACCGACCCGAACGCCGGTGGCAACCCGCCGCCCGCGCCGAACCCCGGCATCCCCGGTACCAACGCGGGCGGTGTGATCGGCGGCGGCTTCACCTTCCCGCCGGGCGTCATCGGCGGCGGTGACGGCGGCAACGGGAACGGCAACGGGCGCGGCCGCCACTGAGCGGACGCCCGGTGAACGACGAGGGGCGCCCCCGAGCGATCGGCTCGGGGGCGCCCTCTTGTGTGCTGTCCTGTCTGCTGTCCCGTGTGCTGTCCCGCCCGCTCAGCCGGCCAGAGCGGCCTTCACCGCGGCGGCCACCCGGCCGCCCTCGGCCAGGCCCTCGACCTTCGGCCGCACCAGCTTCATCACGGCGCCCATGCCCTGCGGCCCGCTCGCCCCGCTCTCCGCGACGGCGGCGGCCACGATCGCCGTCAGCTCCTCGTCGGACAGCTGCTTGGGCAGGTACCCGGCCAGCACCTCGCCCTCGGCCAGCTCCCGCGCGGCCTGCTCGGCCCGTCCGGCGGCACCGAACGCCTCGGCGGCCTCCCGGCGCTTCTTCGCCTCCCGGCCGATGACCTTCAGCACGTCGGCGTCGGACAGCTCGCGCTTCGTCTTGCCCGCCACCTCCTCGCTGGTGACGGCGGCCAGCGTGAGCCGGATGGTGGACGAGCGCAGCTCGTCCCGGTCCCTGATGGCAGCCGTGAGGTCCTCCTGCAGCTGCTCCTTGAGCGTGGTCATGGCCCCGAGTCTCCCATCCGCGAGGTTGCGCCGCCCGCCATTAACCCGCGCCCTCCCCTCCCTCCCCATCCCCATTTAAAGTGGTTACATGACCGACGAGCGAGCCCCCGGCCTGGTCCTGCACACCCCCGGCGGAGCACGGTTCCACTTCGACCCCGGCACGCTCTGCCTGGAACTACTGCCCACCGGCGGCCCCGGCCGGTACGCCCGGTACGAGGTGCTGCACCGCCCCGTCGACCTGGCCGACTGGGCCGGCCGGTCCCGGCTGGGCCTGCCGGCCGGCGCCGTGCGGATCACCGACGACCAGCTCACCGCCGCCCGCACCCTGCGGGACGCCCTCTGGCGGCTCACCGCGGCCCGCGCCGCCCACGGCGCGGACGCCGGGGACCCGGCCGACTACGCCGTGCTCAACCGCGCCGCCGCCCGTCCCCCGCTCGCCCCGCAGATCACCACGGACGGCACCGCGGCGGCGCCGCTGCCCGGCGACGGCGAGCAGCTCGCCTCCACCGTCGCCCGCGACGCCATCGCCCTGTTCACCGGCCCGTACGCGGACCACGTCCGCGAGTGCGGCGCCGACGACTGCCGCCTGCTCTTCGTCGACACCTCGCGGCCCGGACGGCGGCGCTGGTGCTCGATGGAGCGGTGCGGCAACCGCCACAAGGTCCGCGCCCTGCGCGCCCGGCGCGAGCAGCAGGGGGAGTGACCCGGAGCCCGCCGTCCCGGGCGGGCAACCCTGCGCGCACCGGCAGTTCACCTGCTGATCCGCCGTCTGAGAGCATGGAACGATGCGACCGCTGTACTCCGTTCCCCTCGGAATCGCCGCCACCGGCGCCGCCTGCCTCGCCTACTCCGCTGGGTACGAGGTCCGTTCCTTCCGCCTCCGGCGGGTCGAGGTCCCGGTCCTCCCCCGAGGCGCCCGCCCCATCCGGGTACTGCAGGTCTCCGACATCCACATGGTGAGCAACCAGGGCAGGAAGCAGCGCTGGCTGCAGAGCCTCGCCGGCCTGCGCCCCGACCTGGTGGTCAACACCGGCGACAACCTCTCCGACCCGCTCGGCGTCCCGGCCGTCCTGGACGCGCTCGGACCGCTGATGGAGTTCCCCGGCGTCTACGTCTTCGGGTCCAACGACTACTACGGCCCCGCCCGCAGGAACCCGGCCCGCTACCTCAAGGCCATGCGCAGCGGCGTCCACGGCATGAACAACCCCGACGGCACCGCCGCGCGCGGCATCTCCGGGGCCGTCCACAACCCGTGGGAGAAGCTGCGCGACGGCTTCGACGCGGCCGGCTGGCTGGACCTCACCAACACCCGGGGCCGCCTCACCGTCGCCGGCCTCGACCTGGAGTTCACCGGCCTGGACGACCCGCACATCCGCCGCGACCGCTACAGCGAGGTCGCCGGCGGCCCCTCCGCCGACGCCGACCTCTCCCTCGCCGTCGTGCACGCCCCCTACCTCCGCGTCCTCGACGCCTTCGCCGCCGACCGCTACCCGCTGATCCTCGCCGGCCACACCCACGGCGGCCAGCTCTGCGTCCCCTTCTACGGCGCCCTGGTCACCAACTGCGACCTCGACGCCAAGCGGGTCAAGGGCCTCTCCACCCACCAGGCCGGCGGCAGCCGCTCCCACCTCCACGTCTCGGCCGGCTGCGGCACCAACCGCTACACCCCCGTCCGCTTCGCCTGCCCCCCCGAAGCCACCCTTCTCACCCTCACCCCGACCACGCGCTGACCCACCCGCCCCGCTCGCCGAGAAACCGGATTTCGTCTCTCGGCGAGCGTCCGGTAGAGTTCTACTCGTCGCGAAGGAGACGGAGCGGCAAACAGAAAGACCGGGGTGTGGCGCAGCTTGGTAGCGCGCTTCGTTCGGGACGAAGAGGCCGTGGGTTCAAATCCCGCCACCCCGACCCAGTCCAGAGGGCCCATCGGAGAAATCCGGTGGGCCCTCTGGCGTTGTGCGTGCCCGTCCGGTGTTGACCGGGCCTCAGGGTCAGGACCGCCGACCGTTCTTCCGGGCGCGCCTGCCCACCTGGCTCCAGACGTGCCGGTGGCGGGCGACGGTGAAGATCAGATCCACCCGGCCCGGGGACAGCACCGCGGGACCGCCCCTCAGGATCGAGGCGATCCGGTCTCCGTCGATGACCGCCACCCCGGGCGTGGCCCCGTGGGTGATCCTCCGAGCACCCACGACGGCGATGACAGGGCGCACGGGGACGTCGAAGCCGCACCACTCCGTCAGCAGTCCGGCCGTGCGGCTGGCCTCGAACTCGGAGTTCTCCAGGTACGGAAAGCCGTTCCGGTTGACCTTCACGACCCTGTCGCCGACCCACACCGTGGCGCCGGGGTGATGCTTCGAGTTGATCGTGAAGACCCCCGGCGGTCCGATCACCACATGGTCGATGTCGGCCCCGGAGGGCAGCGGCACACCGTGGAGCACCTTCCAGCCGGCGGCCTTCAGCGGCTCCAGGCGGGCCCCGACGATCCGTTCGCCCTCCAGGCCGCGCAGCGTGCTCGAATCGCCGAGGCGCTGGCGGGAGACCTTCGCGGCGAGACGCACGAGAAGGCTGTACCTCTCCTCCCCCTGACGCACCAGGCTCTCCAACCCCGCCCCCGGCCGGTTGCGCGCGAGGTCGTCCCCCTCCCCCATCGGCGGAAGCAACGGAACCGCCGGCCCCCGGGATTCGCCCCTGCGCAGGACCGTGCGCGGCGGAACCTGCTGCCCTGAGGAACGGCACCACTCCTCGACCTTGGCCAGCGCGAGAACCTCCAGCTCGGGGACGTTGACCGTGACGACCCCGGTCCTCAAGTCCAGCCACGCAACCGAACCGTCCCGCACTCCGGCCCTGTTGACGTAGAGCCGCTCCTTCCCCGGCACCCGCCACGGCTTGACCACCAACTCCGCCATACGGCCCTCTCCCCGGTCCCCCACCCGCCCGGAATCAGCATGCCCACGCACCGATGCGGCGGAACACAGCACCTCGACCGGCCGGACCGATCCGGCCAGGGCTGTGCGGGTCGAGGCTGACGCTTGGGCCTGCAGCCCGCTGCGGCATAAATCGCATACAGGTTGTTGTCGCGCCGTGCGAGTCTGGCTCCATGATTGGTGAGCCGCCCGACGCTTACGTCGGCCAGGAGTTCAGTACCCGCCGCTTGGCCCATGAGGCGGGGGTGCACCGTCCGCTACAGGCCGGCATCTGTGGCACGAAGGCGACCGGCGCTGAGTCGATCGTCCTCTCTGGTGGCTACAAGGACGACGAGGACTACGGAGACGTAGTTGTCTACACCGGCCACGGCGGACAGGACACATCGAAGAACCAGGTTGCTGACCAAACCCTGGAAGATCCGGGAAACGCAGCCCTGGTCACCAGCTACCTGGAAGGCCTTCTCGTTCGAGTGCTGCGCGGGGCGCACAAGGGTTCCCAGTATGCGCCCAAGTCGGGTTACCGGTACGACGGACTGTTCCGGGTCACGAGCTACGGCAGCAAGCTCGGCATAGACGGTCACTTGATATGGCAGTTCCGCATGGAGGCGCATGAGGGCACGCCGATCCCCGCTGCCATAGCGACGGCACAACTGCCGGAGGTCGACGAACTCCCGATCGAAGACGACTCTGAACAGCCCGCCGCTGGCACTGAGACGCCCGAACGGGTACCCACCACAGTGCAGCGCATCGTCCGTAGTAGCGCTGTGAAACGCCAGGTCAAGGCCTGGCACGACAACCAGTGCCAGGTCTGCGCCTTGCGCATTGAGGTTCCCGGCGGCAGCTACAGCGAGGGAGCCCACATCCAAGCCCTTGGCAGCCCCCACAACGGACCTGATATCGCCGCGAACGTTCTCTGCCTCTGCCCGAACTGCCACGTCATGCTTGACGCAGGTGCCTTCGTCCTGAGCGACGATCTCGTGATCATCAAGGGAGGCGTCGAGATGGGACCCCTGCGGACGCACCCCCAACACAAGATCGACCTCAACTGTGTACGACAGCACCGCGCCCGTTGGCGTCAGTGAGGGGTTCCGGTCGACGGAGCAGTACCGGACCGCTGGGCGCTCAGGTTTGCTTCAGGGCTGAGGGGCCAGGGGGTTCAGATCCCGCCACTTCGACCCAGTAGGACCAACTCAGGGCCGGTCTCCCGCAAAGGAGACCGGCCCTGACCGATTTCGAGGCTGCGAGATGAAACCGCACGGCGCTGGAGCCCGAGCCTCACCCATCTCGGCCGTGGTGTGGTTGGGCAGCGGCATCTGAGCGGCTGCCTGACGTGGTGTAAGGACAGGCCGGTTGTCGGCCGGGGCGCTCTGTCACGGCACTGGTGGTCCTGCGGCCGGCCGCGGCCCCCGCTGGTTAGTCAAGGACAACCGGCGGGGGGTGATGGGGGTGAGTGGGGGGAGGTGGGATTCGAGGGTTTGGGCGGCTTGGAGGGCGAGGTCTTCGCGGTAGGGGCGGGTGATGAGTTGGACGGCGGTGGGGTGGTGGGGGTGGTGGGGGGTGAGGCCGGTGGGGAGGGTGAGGGCGGGGAGGGCGGCGAGGCTGGTGGCGGTGCAGAGGTTCATGGCGGTGGCGACGCGGTCGCGGGAGGCGGGGTCGCGGGATTCCAGGCCGGGGGTGGGGATCGGGTCGGTGTAGACGGGGGCGAGGAGGAGGGGAAGTCGTCGAGGAATTCGGCCCAGGCCCGGCGGATGGCGAGGCAGGTGGCCATCAGGGTCATGAACTCGGCGGAGGAGGCGGGCCGGGTGCGGGCCATGACGGGTGAGAGGTAGCGGTCGCCGCCGGGGCCGAGGAGGGGGCGGACGGCCGGCCAGTTGGGGGCGAACTCGGTGACGGTGAGGAGGTCGTAGGCGGCGAGGGTCTCGTCGAGGAGGGGGACGTCGGGGACTTCGCGGACGTCGTAGCCGGCGTTGGCGAGGACGTCCGCGGCGGTGGCGACGGCGGCGCGGGCGGTGGGGTGGACGCCGTGGCCGCCGGGGTCGGCGACCACGGCGACCTTGACGGGGGTGGGCAGTGGTTCGCCGTCCAGGGGGGCCGGGACGGCGCGCGGGTCGCGGGGGTCGGTGCCGGCGAGGAGTTCGAAGGCGAGCCGCAGGTCGGCGACGCTGCGGGCCAGCGGGCCTTCGGTGACCAGGAGTTGGGAGGCCGGGCCGGGGTCGGCCGGGCCGAGGACGCGGTGGTCGGCGGGGAACCGGCCGTAGCTCGGCTTGAGGCCGGCCACGCCGCAGAAGGCGGCCGGGACGCGGAGGGACCCGCCGGAGTCGTTGCCTAGGCCGAGGGCGGCCATGCCGGTGGCGACGGCGACCGCGTCGCCGCCGCTGCTGCCGCCCGGGGTGACCGACGGGTCCCAGGGGTTGACGGTGTCGCCGAAGAGTTCGCTGCGGGTGTGCATCCCGGCCAGGACGAGGGTGGGGATGTTGCTGTGGCCGATCGGGATCCCGCCGGCGGCGCGCAGGCGGGCGACCGGGGGCGCGTCGGCCGGGGCGACCAGGTCGCGGAAGCGCGGGACGCCGAAGGTGGTCGGGACGCCCTCGATCGGGGTGGTCTCCTTCACCGTGAACGGCACGCCGGCCAGTGGGCCGAGCGGTTCGCCGGCGGCGCGGCGGCGGTCGGTGGCGGCGGCCTGCGCGCGGGCGCGGTCGGCGAGGAGCTGGGTGATCGCGTTGACCTCGGGGTTCACCTCGGCGATCCGGGCCAGATGGGCCTCGATGAGGTCGGTGGCGGAGATCTCGCCGGTGCGGACGGCGTGGGCCTGGGCGGTGGCGGTGCGGGCCCAGGGGAGGTGTGCGGGTGCGGTGTTCGGCACGGGGACTCCAGGGAGAGGACGCGGGACACGTAGTGATGCGCTCGTATCGGAAGCGTAGTGTAGGAAGTGATACGGGTGCATCGGAATACGGAGGAGGCCGGACGTGCCCAGGCAGGTGGACCTCGACGAGCGGCGGCGGGTGATCGCCGGGGCGGTCTGCCGGCTCGCCGACGAGAGCGGGCTGGAGGGCGTCACCGTGCGGGACGTCGCCGAGCGGGCGGGACTCTCGATGGGGGCCGTCCAGCGGTGCTTCCGCACCAAGGAGGAGATGCTGGTCTTCGCGCTCCGGCACGTCGGCGGGCGGATCGAGCGGCGGGTGCGGGAACGGCTGGGCGGCAGCCCGGCGCAGTCGGCGGCGAGCGCGGTCGGCTACGCGGCCGAGGAGTTGGCGCTGCTGCGGGCCGAGTACCGGTCCGAGGCGCGGGTCTGGCTGGCCTTCGTGGCGCAGGCGGCGGTGAGCGAGGCACTGGCCGGGCCGCTGCGGGCCGCGTACGCGGCGTCGGAGGAGCTGTTCCTCGGGCTGCTGGCCGAGGCCGGGGCCGACGAGGGGGCGCGGGCGGTCGAGGTGCGGACTCTGCTGGCACTGGTGGACGGGCTGACCGCGCACGTGCTGGTCGGGCGGCTGACGGAGCGGCAGGCCGGGGAAGTGCTGCACGCCCACCTGGAGCGGTTCTGGGAGCGGTGAGCCGTGCTCAGCAGAGGCCGGCGGCGGCGTGGAGGGCCTCGTGGACGGCGTGGGCGGACGCGTGGTCGGCGCGCCAGATCAGGCGGAGGCGGAGTGGAGGGACGGCTGGGCTGCCGAGGGGGTGGAGGGCGCCGGCGGTGAGGTGGGCCCGGACGGCGGACTCGGGAAGCAGCGCCATGCCGAGGCCGCGTTCGGCGCAGGCGCGGGTGGCGGCGATGTCACCGGTGTGAAGGCGCTCCGCGCCGGGGCCGAAGAGGCGGTCCCCGGCGAGGCGGAAGGAGCAGCCGGGGCCGTTCACCAGCAGCCGCTGACCCGAGGACGGGGAGCCGGGGGCGGCGACCAGGGCGAGCGGCACGTCCTCCAGGTCGAGGTGGGCCAGTTGGACCGGCGGCAGGGCGAAGCCGAGTGCGCCGAGCGGGCCGGGGGCGTCCAGGAGGAGCGCGGCGTCCAGGCTCCCGGCGGCGACGCCGTGCAGCAGGCGGTCCCTGGCCGGGTCGGTGTGCAGGGCGACGTCGAGGCCCGGACGGCGTTCGGCGAGCCGGGCGAGCACCGCGGGCGCGTGGGTGACGGCGACCGCGCCCAGGGCGCCGAGCCGCAGGACCGGCCGGACGTCGGCGACCTCACGGCGGGCCTGTTCGGCCTGGTCCAGCAGGCGGCGGGCCCAGGGCAGCAGACGGTGGCCGGCCCGGGTCGGCGTCATGCCGCGCGGCGAGCGCTCGAACAGGGCCGTGCCGAGCGAGCCCTCCAGGGTGCGGAGTTGCCCGGCGACCGAGGCGGGCGCGAGGCCGAGGGCGATCGCGGCGCCGGCGACGGTGCGGTGGACGACCACCGCCTCGAAGGTGCGGAGCTGTCCGAGTTCCATGCGCGGTCCGTCCCCCTGGTGTCCGACGCGGGAGTCCAGGGTACGGCGGCCAAGGCTCCGGTTTCGGCCCGTCCATGGGCGTCCGGAAGGCGAACAGCAAATAACATAGAGGTCGTTCTTTTTGTTTGCCGAGGCATTTGGAGCCACTCGTGGCAAGGGCCATGCAGGAACGAGCCGTGCGCACCCGCGAGTCCATCCTGCGGGCCGCCGCGCAGGTCTTCGACGAGTACGGCTTCACCGGGTCCAGCGTCAGCAAGATCATCAACCGGGCGGGGACCACGCAGGGGGCGATGTACTTCCACTTCAAGTCGAAGGAGGACCTCGCCAGGGCGGTCATCGACGAGCAGACCTCCGACCTCGACCTGCCGCAGCGGCCGGAGGGACTGCGCCAGCTCATCCGGACCAACCTCTACCTGGCCGACGAGCTGCGGGGGAACGTGCTGCTGCGCGCCGGCGTGACCCTCGCCGTCGAGCAGGGACAGCTGGGGCTGCGCGACTTCAGCCCGTACGAGATGTGGGCCGACCGGTTCCGCGCCGAACTGGAGGCCGCCCGGCGGGCCGGCGAACTGCTCGACGACGTCGTCGTCGAGGAGCTCGCCCAGGTGCTGGTCGCCTCCTGCACCGGCTCGCAGATCATGTCCCACCTGCGCACCGGGCGGGCCGACCTGCCGGAGCGGATCGTCCGGCTGTGGTGGTTCCTGCTGCCCGGCATCGCGCCCGCGCCGCTGGCCGGCGAACTGCGCGTGTTCGTCCGCGAGCACGGGTGCGGGAAGCGGTAGGGGCCGCGGCCTCAGGCCGGCACCGACGCCTCCCGCCGGGCCACCTCGACGATCCCCGCCAACGCGGCCCGGCTCGCTCCGAGCGACAGCATCTGCCGGTCGAGCAGGTCGAGCCGCTGCTCCAGCACCTCCAGCATGCAGGGGGCCACCGCGCCGTCGCCGTCCACGCAGGGCAGCACGTCCCGGATGGCGCCGGTGGACAGCCCCGCCCCCAGCAGCGCCCGGATGTTGCGGACCACCGTCGGCGCGTCCTCGCTGTACCGGCGGTGCCCGCCCTCCGGACGGCGCGCCTCCAGCAGGCCCTGCTCCTCGTAGTACCGCAGCAGTCGGACACTGACCCCGGTCCGCGCCGCCAGCTCACCGATCCGCATGTGACACCCCTCACATCCCCTTGAATCTCACACGGATGAGAGATTGTAGCGTGACGGGCATGACGAACACCGAGACCAGCACCGACCGGATCGACCGTCAGACCTTCGCGATCGGCGGTGACTTGACGGTCCGCCGGATCGGCTACGGCACCATGCGCCTGGCCGACACCCCGGACATCAAGCCCGCCGACGCCGTCATCTGGCACGCCCCCACCCCGCGCTCCGCCGCCCTGGACGTGCTGCGCGCCGCCGTCGGGAACGGCGTCCAGCTCATCGACACCGCCGACTCCTACGCCCTCGGCGGCGGCGAGGAGCTGATCGCCGAGGCGCTGCACCCGTACGCCGAGGACGTCGTGGTCGCCACCAAGGTCGGCGTGACCCGCCCGAGCCCGACCGAGTGGGTCCCGCTCGGCCACCCCGCCTACCTCCGCCAGCAGGCCGAGCTGAGCCTGCGCCGGCTGCGGGTCGAGCGGATCGACCTGCTCCAGCTGCACCGGATCGACCCCGGGGTTCCGCTGGCCGACCAGATCGGCGCGCTCAAGCAGTTGCAGGACGAGGGCAAGGTCCGGCACATCGGCCTCTCCGAGGTCACCGTCGGGGAACTGGAGCAGGCCCTGGAGATCGCCCCGATCGCCACCGTGCAGAACTGGTACAACCTGGCCGCCCGCCGGCACGACGAGGTGGTGGACTTCACCGCCGAGCGCGGCATCGCGTTCCTGCCGTTCTTCCCGATCGCCACCGGCGGCCACGCGGGCGCGGACGGCCCGGTCGCCGAGGTCGCCCGCGAGGTCGGCGCCACCCCGGCGCAGACCGCGCTCGCCTGGCTGCTGCACCGCTCGCCCAACATCCTGCCGATCCCGGGCACCACGTCCGGGAAGCACCTGGCGGAGAACCTGGGCGCACTGGCCGTCGGGCTGACCGACGAGCAGTACGCCCGCCTGGACGGCATCGCCGCCGCCGAGGCCGCGGCGAGCGAGGCTTCGGCGAGCGAGTGACGCCCGGGCGGGGCCGCGGGCCGATCATCTGTGGGGGTGGATCCTCGGGAGGCCGGCTGCGCATGTGGGGCAAGTGGATCAGTTGCGAGGTGCCGTCCGAGGACGGCCGGACGCGGTTCTCCGACGCCCAGCAGGCCTGGTCGGCGATCGGGGACCAGCCGGGGCTGGTCGGGCAGGTGGGCGGCTGGGACGGCGGGTGCGCCCGGCTCCTGGGCCTGTGGGACGACGAGGAGACGTACGGGCGGTTCCTGCGTGAGCGGCATGACGCCGTGCTCGGCGCGAGCGGCCAGGGCGGGACGTACGACGCGATCGAGACCGCCGCCGGGGCCGTCGTCCTGGAGATGCCCGGCGACGCGGGTGGTCTGCCCCGTGCGCTCGAAACCGCGACCCTGCTGCGCGTCGCCGACTGCCGGCTGCGGCCGGGCCGGGCGGCGCACTTCCTCGATGTGCAGCGCCGGGTGTGGGCGCCCGGCATGGCGGCGGCCGGGGGCATGCTGGGCGGAGTGGTCACCCGGCTGGAGGCGGAGCGCTGCCTGGTCACCACCCTGTGGTCCGGTCCCGCCGCCCACCGGCGTTACGCCGAGGAGCAGTTGCCCGCCCTGCGTGAGCGTGCGGCGACCGAGGAGGACCTGTGCGGGTTGACCGGCCGGTCACTTGCCCTGGAACCGGCGTGGACCGTGCTGCCGGTCAGGCCGCCAGGGCCTCGTTGATCCTGCGGGTCATCTCGGCCATCGCGGGGCTGGGCTCGCCCTTGCGGGACCGGGTAGCGGTGGTGAGGGCGATGTTGACGATGCCGCGGAAGTTGTCGGCCTCGGCCGGGTCCTGGGCGTCGAGCAGGGTCGCGGCGGCCGTCAGCGCCGGGAGGACGTGGTCGGCGAGTTCGGCGACGGTCCTGCCGTCGAGGCCGTTCACGGCGGACTTCTCGGCGAGCACGTGCCCGACCGGGCCGGTCGCGGTGGCGAGGGCGATGGAGCCGTTGGTGGCGATCCGGTGCGGCGAGCCGGCGGCATCGGCGGCGGCCAGCAGCGAGACGGCGCCGTAGGCGGCGGTGCGCAGGGTGGACTTGTCCTGGTCGGTCAGGGTGAGAGCCATGGTGGTGTGATCCTTCGGTGTGGTGGGGCGTGGTGGGGTGGGGCGTGGTGGGGTGGGGCGTGGTGGGGTGGGGCGTGGTGGGGTGGGGTGGTTCAGGCGTCGACGGACTGGTAGACGGTGGTCCAGAAGTCGTGGATGAGCCGGGCCGCGTTCGGAACGGTCATCCCGACCTGGGTGAGCAGGATGCCGGTGATCCCGTTCTCCGGGTCGGCGTAGGTCGAGGTGCCGCTGCCGCCGTCCCAGCCGAACTGGCCGATGGGCGCGTAGTCGCCCCGGTAGGTGCGCACCGCCATCCCGAGGCCCCAACCGCCGTGCTGCCCCTGGCCGTACGAGAGGTGGACGTTGTCGCGGGCCAGGGTCTC
The DNA here is from genome assembly GCF_042957205.1 of Kitasatospora sp. NPDC008115. NCBI lineage: Bacteria > Bacillati > Actinomycetota > Actinomycetes > Kitasatosporales > Streptomycetaceae > Kitasatospora > Kitasatospora sp. NPDC008115. Next base: position 456,155 of record NZ_JBIBHU010000001.1, read on the forward strand.
GCGGGCGGCGGTCTGCTCGGCCGTGAGGCGGTTGGTGGTCATCAGCTCGACGACCGGGCGGGACAGGATGCGCTCGTCGCCGTGCTTCCCGTGGTTCAGCAGCATCCGGAAGTAGGCGTGGAAGTCGTCGGCGGTGGAGACCAGCCCGCCGCCACCGCCGGGGAACGCCGGGGGCTTGCTCCAACGGCCGTCCGCCGGCGCGTCCCAGACGTGGAACTCCCCGGTCCGCGGGTCGGGGGCGTAGAGGGGCGGCAGGCGGTCGATCCTGTCGGCGGGCACGTGGAAGCCGGTGTCCTGCATGCCCAGCGGGCCGAAGACGCGCTCTTGGAGGAAGTCCTCGAACGGCTGCCCCGTGACCCGGGCGACGAGCACGCCCAGCACGTCGCTGGCGATCTGGTACTGCCAGCGCTCGCCGGGGTGGTTCATCAGCGGGAGCGTGCCGAGGCGGCGGATCCACTCGTCGGGCTCGGGCATCGGCTGCGGGAGGTCGGGGGTGAGGCCGTTCTCGATGATCGCGGTCATGATCGGGGTGCCGAGCGCCGTGATGTCCATGCCGATGCCGAAGGTGGACGTCAGCACGTCCCGGACGGTGATCGGCCGGCGGGCCGGAACGGTGTCGTCGAGCGGGCCGTCGATCCGCTTCAGCACCTGGCGGTCGGCGAGTTCGGGCAGCCAGGTCTCGACGAGGTCGTCCAGCCGGATCCGGCACTCGTCGAGCAGGATCGCAGCCGCGGCCATGGTGACCGGCTTGGAGGTCGAGGCCATCCGGAAGATCGTGTCGCGCGTCATCGGCGCCCCGCCGTCGTGGCTCATGGTGCCGACCGCCTCGACGTGGGTCTCGTCGCCGTGGCCGACGAGGGCCACGACGCCGGGGACGCTGCCGGACTCGACGTGACGCTCCAGGACGGTGCGCAGCTTGCGCAGGTTGTTCTTGTCCATCATGAGTCTCCCCACTCAGTGCTGTTCGAGAACCTCTGAACAATGACGAAGCTACATTGCATTCAGAGATTCGTCAACGCGCAATGGGCGGGAGGTGCAAGGGATGTTGGGCTTTTATTGCAATGAGAGTGAGCCTGAACGCAATGGGGGGCGGGGCTGCCTTTGCAATGAGTTCCGAGTGAATGCATACTTCGCAGCACGTGGTCGACAGACGGAGGACGAGGACCGATGCCCGGAGGCAGACTCACCAGCGAGGACCGTCAGCGCATCGCCGCAGGCCTGGCCGAAGGACTGGGGTACGCCGAACTCGGGCGGCGACTGGGGCGGCCGGCCTCGACGATCATGCGCGAGGTCACCCGTAACGGCGGCCCGGAGGGCTACCGAGCGGAGCGCGCGGAGGAGGACACCGCGACGCGGGCCCGCCGGGCGAAGAAGGCCCAGCCGGTGGCACCGGCCGTGCCCGACAGCGGGTACGGGCGGGATGCGGAGGCGGTGCAGGGGTTCATGGAGACCTTCACCGCGATGCTCGCGCAGTCGGGTCTCCCGAAGATGGAGGCGAGGGTGCTGGCCGCGATCTTCACGACCGACGACGGCGCGCTCACCGCGGCCGACCTGGTCCAGCGGCTTCGCGTGAGCGCCGCGTCCGTCTCCCATGCGGTGGGCTTCCTCGAACAGCAGGGGCTGGTCAGGCGGGAGCGCGTGCCCGGCGAGCGCCGCGAGCGCTATGTCACCGACGACGAGATCTGGCTCCGCTCCCTCCTGGGGGCGGCGGAGATGAACGAGGCCCTGGCGGGCATGGCTCGCCAGGGTGCCGGTGTTCTGGGCGCGGACACGCCCGCGGGCGCCCGGTTCGCCTCGTCGGCCGAACTCTTCGTCATCATCGGTCAGTCCATGCGGGAACTGCTGGAGCGGTGCCGGCAGCACCTGGCCGCGCAGAAGGTCGAACGGGAGACGTGAGCCTCGTGGCGGAGCAGGAAGTCGGCCGGGCCGACTTCCTGCTCCGCACCCGGGTCAGCCGTGACGGCGCCGGCGGCGGCTGAGGGCGACGGCGAGGCCGCCGAGGATCAGCAGCACACCGCTGATCGTCGCCGTGGTCAGCGTGGTGGAACCGGTGCTGGCGAGGGCTCCCGAGGACTGCGGGGACGGCGCGGCCGCCGGAGCGACCGGGCCCCGCGAGGCCGCCGGGAGCGCCGGGGCCGCCGAGGTCTGCGAGGCCCTCGGGGTCTGCGGCGTCTGCGGCGTCTGCGATGCGGACGGAGTCGACGAGGTCCCCGGGGTCACCGGCGCCGTGCTCGACGCGGTGGGGTCGGGGGTCTGGCCGCCGGTGGTGGACGTCTGCGTCGGGGTGGGCGTGGCCGTGGGCGACGGGGTGCCCGCGGCCGCCACGGTGTGGTCGATTCCGCAGCCCTTCTCGGTGGCGCAGGTGCCGCGCTTGGCGTCCGACGTGGTGACGGCGCTGTGCAGCTTGCTGTCGCCCTTGCCGTTGACGGTCACGGAGTAGGTGATCGTCGCGCTGCCGTCCTGCGGCAGGTCGCCGGTCCAGGTCAGCTTGCCGTCCTTGACCTCGGCGGTGCCGGAGGTGGCCTTGGCGTCACCGTTGTAGGCGGCGTCGTCCAGGACCTTCGAGAGGTCGTCGGTCACGGTCGCACCCTTGACGTCGCCCGCGCCCTTCTGGGCGACGGTCACGCTGTAGGTGACCTTGTCGCCTGTCTTGACCGTCGAGCCCGAGGCGGGGTCGGCGGTCTGGGAGAAGACGTACGAGCCCTCCTCGTAGGTGTACTTCCCGCCCGCCTTGCCGGTGCCGCCGGGGGTGGTGACGGTGACGTCGACCCTTCCGGGGGTGGTCGCGGCGGGGGCGGTGGCGGTGATCCGCGTGTCGCTGTCGACGGTGAACGCGGTGGCGGGCGTGGAGCCGAAGTTCACGGCCGTGGTCCCGGTGAGGTGGGTTCCGGTGAGGGTGACGGTGGTACCGCCGGCCAGCGGGCCGTGGTCGGGCGCGAGGCCGGTCACGGCGGGAGCCGGGGCCTCGATCCGCGTGCTGAGGGTGTCACTCCCCACCTGCTTGACGCCGGTGTAGTCGAGGGCCTTGACGTCGGTGGTGACGGTCCCGCCTGCGGTCGGCATGACGGTGAGGGTGATCGACACGGGGTCGGCGAAGCCGGCGAGGTGCCAGCACGCGCCGGACGATCCGGCCGCGAAGTTGCAGGTCCACATCTCGTTGGACGCGTTCGCGGACGTCACCTTGGCGGCGGCGCCGGACAGCGCGATCTCAAGGTAGTTGCTGTTGGCATTGCGCGCCGGGTTGGTGTTGGGGACATTGAGGGTGACGGTGTAGGGGTTGTTCACCGGCAGGGGCCCGGCCGGGCCGGCTATCTGCACGACGGAGTCGGCGTGAGCGGGGCTTGCCACGGTCAGCAGTCCGAGCGTGGCGGTCGCTGCGGTGAGCAGAGCCGCGGTGCGGCGGGCCGACGTCTCGGCGAGGACGGAGCGAAACATGGACGCCCTTCAAAGGGAGTTGGGCCGCGCCACGACGGGCGATCCCGGTCCGGCGCGGGCGAAGCGGGGGCGCGCGGTGGCGCGGTCGCCCGCTGAACGGCAGTCGTCGGTGGGAGCCCACCGCACTCGGCCGCAGGTGGTCACGCCGGAAGAGCGGCTGTGTGGGGTGTGCTACCGACGGCGATCATCGCACAGTATTCACAAGTGGACTCCGCTTTCCGCAAATCCCGGCAGGACGGCGACGGCGTATACAGCGAGGCCCTGTCAGGAGCCGAACCAGCGGAACCAGATGGGCTTACGTGCGCCCGCGTCCCAGTTCGTGTGAGCGGCGAGGTACTGCTCGCGAGTGGTGATCACCTCCGCATGGGCGAGCCAGTCGAGGTACCACTCCGCGAACGTGGCGGCCTGGCCGTCGTCGTTCAGGAGCGGGTTCAGGCTCTCGGTGACCGCGCGCCCGTCGAACCACATGGCCCCGCGCATGGGGCCGCTGACCACCAGGAGCGTCTGGAATCCACAGCCGTCGTCGGTGAGGCAGACAACCCCGGTGGCCCGGTCCTCCTCGGACGCGTCCGCAGCCTCCCGCCAGACGAAGTGATCGGCTTGGTAGGCGGCGTCGGAGGCGTAGTCCCCCGGCTGCGGTTGGCGATCCCAGACCTCATCACTCGCCGCTTGGGCCGTGTCGTGATCGGGGAAGTCGACATGCATCCTCGTGTGGGCGCTGGGCAGCGCACCGTTCCAGTCCCAGCGTGACCCGTCGAACCGCAGTGTCCGCATCCGGCCGCCGCCGGCGCTGACGCGAAGCAGGTACTGGCGGTAGTCGTCGGGGAACACCACGCCGAACTGCGCCTCTGCATCGCGCACTTGCTTCTCGCTCAGGGCGTCCGGAGGGCCTGAGCCGGCGCCCCGTCGCGCGTAGAGGGCGATGGTCCGCTCCCGCACCTCGTCCCAGTCAACTGATCGCATGATCGACAAGCTAGCCGGTCGCCGTCCTCCACCGAGCCTCGGCGGAGGACGGCAGGGCCCTCGGCGGTCAGATGGCGCCGAACTCGCCCGCCTGCACGGCGGTGACGAAGGACTGCCACGCGCCGGAGGGGAAGACGAGTGCGGGGCCGGAGGGGTCCTTGGAGTCACGGACAGGGACGAGGCCGGGGAATTCGGGGGCTACCTCGACGCAGTTCCCGCCGTTCTGGCTGTAGCTGGACTTCAGCCAGGCAGCGCCGATCAGGTCTACGGGGACGGTGCGGCTCATGGTCGGAGGTCCTTCCGGGCTGCGCGGATCATTTCGAGGGATGCCACATCCGAGCTGGATCCCACCTGGAGCCGATCGTAGTCTCTGGCCCACAGGGTGACTGTCTGGGATTCCCTGGTGAGGAAGCCGCGCTCTTGGGATTCGGTGTACCCCAGCATGCTGCGGTCTGCCATGGTCAGCAGAACGACTGGCAATGCGAGGGATCGGCGCTCGCCCATCGAGAACGGCGCTACCTGAATGATAGTCCGGGGGCGGTCGGCCAACTCCTCCAGATGTTCGAGCTGTTCGCGCATGACCCGTGCACCGCCGACGATGCGACGAAGGCAGCTTTCGTCCAGAACGGTGTGGACAAACGGCGACGCGGGACCGTTGAGCCGCTGCTGTCGAGTGAGGAGGTAGGAGACCCTCCCGTCGGCGGCCTCTTCCGTGATGACCCCTCGCCGAACATCCGCTGCCGCCATCGTCTCAGCGTAGGTCTTGGTCTGGAACAGCCCTGGGATGACACCGAGCTCGAACTGGCGGAGCTCGACGGCCTTCGCCTCGTGCGCCACATACTCCGGGAATCCTTCCAACAGGGAAGGCCCGCTGAGACTCCAGTACATCAGTTCTAGAGTCCCACCGGTCTCCAACACCTGGTCGGCCACTCGGACCCAGTCGAGTGTGGGAGTACGTGTACCTCTTTCGAGGTTCGAGATCTGGCTGTCGCTCAGGTTGGTGAGCTGCCCAAGCTCGACCTGGCTAAGCCCCGCCGCCTTCCGTGACCTGCGAAGTTGAACGCCGAAGGCCGAAAGGGGAGATGCTGCCGGGTCCAGTTCCGTCTCACGCATGATCAGACCTCTTCGATCCCTGAATCCCATGGGGATATCTGTCAAGTGGGGATGCCTTCCGATCCTAGGGCCCCGAAGTCCACCATGGCTACACCCCGTAAGAAAACGGGAACCCTGCGCAATCAATGGAGCCCCCATGCCCATTTACTCCCCCACCGTCGGCGAGGTCGTCCGGGACCTCGGGCACCGCGACTTCACCGGCAAGCCGATCGAGGCCGTCTACATGGACACCCTCGCCAAGCTCGCCTACCTCCGCCCCGAATCCGGCGGGTGCGAGTGGACCACCAAGCCCGAACACATCCAGCCCCTCGCCGAACCCCGCTTCATCAACGTCCAGCACCCCAGCCGGCCCCGCACCGCCGACGTGGCGTGAACCGCACCCTCAAGCTGGTCGCCACCGCCATCGGCGTCCCCACGCTCTCCGCCCTCGCCGCCGCGCTCGTCTGCTGGCCGATCCACGACGGGCCGCTCGGGCCGCAGTTGCTGATCTTCGGGCTTATCCTCTCGGCCGGAATCTCCGCCGGACTGCCCGCCTGCTTCACCTGGATCGCATCCGAAAGAGACTAGGAGCCTCCATGCTCAACCAGCTCCCCGCCATCCTCACCACCCCGCCCCGCCGACGCCTCGGCCACCAGGCCCTCATCCTCAACCGCGACGGCGCCGTCCTCCTCGTTGCCACCGCCTACAAGTCCGGCCTCATGCTCCCCGGTGGCAGCGCCGAGGCCAACGAACTCCCCCACCTCGCCGCCCGCCGGCACACCGAGACCGAAACCGGCCTCGTCCTCCCCCTCCGCCGCATCCTCGCCACCGACTACGTCGACGCCCGGACCCTTCCCGAAGGCGTCAACTTCGTCTACTGGGGAGGCCGCCTCACCTCCGCCCAGGAAACCACCGTCGCCCGCCACCGACCCCCCGCCACCATCACCGGCGTCCACTGGCTCCACCCCGCCCAACTCCCCGACGCCATGCCCCCCGACCAGCACCGCCGCACCACCCAAGCCCTCGAAGCCCTCACCCGGGGCACCCACCTCCCCTTCCTCCTCCGCGGCATCCCCGCCGAATAGCCCCGGATCACTCGTTCGGGTGAGCCCACCGCGACTGCCGCCGTACCGGCACGGAGCCCAACTAGCCTGCGGTTCATCCGAAGTCCGCACCCAGGGAGCCCCGTGTCCGACAAGGCCTACGCATACGTCAACGGGAACAACGCCGAGATCTACCTCCCGCCCGGCATCACCGCCGCCGTCAAGGTGAGGACCAACTCCCACCTCACCCAGAAGGTGGCGCTCACCCGCAACGACGGCACGGTGGACCACGTGTTCTCCGGCACCGGCGAGCACAACACCCAGATCGGCACCGCCACCGTCGAGGGCGGCGAGAGCGTCCTCGCCGCCACCTTCGAGTACAGCAGCGACGACGGCGCCTTCAAGCCGAGCCGCCTCAACTCCGGTGGCCCGTACGAGATCGGCACCTACAACCTTCTCGTGATCGTCGCCGAGAACGGCGACGACGCCGACTACAACGACGCCATCCTCGAATTCAGCTGGTACACCCCTCGCGCGTAACAAGAGCCGGTCCCTGCCGCCCTCCTCACCCCGGGGCGGCAGGGACCTTCTTCACGTGCTCAGAACAGCGCCGCCAACTCAGTCCGCGAGGCGATCCCCAGCTTCGGGTACGCCTTGTACAGGTGGTGCCCTACCGTCCGAGGGCTCAGGAACAACTGCGCCGCAATGTCCCGGTTGGTCAGCCCCCGCGCCGCGAGCCTGGCGATCTGCAACTCCTGCGGGGTGAGCCCCGCGAGCGCCCCCGCCGGGGCAGCAGCCGGGACCGGCGCAGCAGTTCCGGTGGCGGTCAGCTCGTTGCGGGCACGCTCCGCCCACGGCGCGGCACCCAATCGCTCGAAGGTCCCCAGCGCCGCGCTCAAATACGGCCTCGCGTCCGTCCGCCGCCGCTCCCGCCGCAGCCACTCCCCGAACAGCAGCGCCGTCCGCGCCTGTTCGAACGGGCGATGAGTGCCCTCGTGCAGCTCCAGCGCCGCCCGGTACGCGGCCTCCGCCAACTCGTCCGGCCCCAACAGCGCCTGGCAGCGCAGCCGCAGCGCCTCCGCCCACGGCGTCCCGGCCGCGCCCGTCCAGCGGGCGAAGCGCTCGTACGGCTCGGCCGCCCGTTCCGGCTCGCCCAGCCGGACGGCCGCCTCGACGAGGTCGGGCACGGCCCGGGTCACCCCGATGTGGTGCCGGTACGGCCCGGTGGTGAGCGTGTGCAGCCGGTCGACGGCACCGGCAACGCGGCCCCGCCCGAGGTCCAGCAGCGCGAGCGCCCAGTGCGCCCACGCCTCCCCGGCGGCGGGCGCGGCCGAACCGGAGACGAGAGCCTCGGCCGCCATCTCCACACACCGCTCGTCGTCCCCACCGAGTGCCGCCAAGCAGGCCAGCATCGCCGCGAGTTGGCTGGTCCACTGGTGCTGTCCGGTGTCCCGCGCCAGCGCGAACCCCTCCGCCGCCGTCACCTCCGCGTCGCGGTGCCTGCCGTGGAACAGCTCCGCCTCCGCGAGGAAGAACTGGAGCGTGGGCAGCACCCCGACCGTCCCCTTCGCCCGGCCCTCCGCGATCAGCTCCCCGGCCAGCTCCAGCGTCTCGTGGTCGCGCCCGAGGACGAGCGCCGCGCCGCACAGCTGCACCAGCTCGACGGGGCTCTCCGCCCCCGCCTTTCGCGCCGCCTCCACCGTGACGCGCACCTCGGGCACGGCCCCGGCCGGACGCCCCAGGACCGGCAGCACGGCGGCCGGCAGGTGCCGGGCCAGCGGGGCGAGCGGCTCATCGGGGCCGAGCGGAAGGGCGGCCAGCCGGTCGAGCACGACGGCCACCTCCTCCTCGCCGACGTACCAGGCCGCGTGAAAGGCCTGGATCAGCATCCGGGCGGCGTGCGCGGGCTCGATGTCGGTGGCGGCGGCGTCCAACAGCAGCCGGTAGGCGGCCGGGTAGGCGCCGCGCCAGAAGTGGGCAACCGCCCGGACCTGGTCGAGCAGGGCGTGTGCGAAGACGCTGTCGGTGCGCGCCCCGGCCCGGTCGGCGAGCGCCTCGGCCTGCGCCAACTTGCCCTCCTCGGTGGCCGCTTCGGCGGCCAGCACCAGCCGACGGGTGGCGCCGTCGCGGTCCGGGGTGAGCCCGGCCGCGCGCTCGTACGCGGCCGCCGCGCCGCCGTGGGCGCCGCGTGCCTCGGCCCGCAGCGCCGTCCGCTCCAGCGCGTCGGCGAGCCCGGCGTCGGGCGCGGTGGCGGCGAGCGCGAGGTGCCAGGTGCGCCGGTCGCCGTCCTCCAGTGCCTCGCCGATCGCCCGGTGGACGGCCAACCGCTGCTGCAGGGGAGCCCGTTGGAGGACGGCGGCGCGCAGCAGCGGGTGCCGGAAGACGAGCCGGCGGTCGGCGCCGACGGTGACCAGTCGGGCCCGTTCCGCGGGCGCCAGCGCGCCGGCATCGACACCGAGGAAGCCGGCCGCCGCCAGTACGACGTCCAGTTCGCCGTTCTCCTCGGCGGCGGCGACCAGCAACAGCGTCTGGGTGACCGCCGGCAGCCCGGTGACCTGGCCGTGGAAGGCGATCTGCAGGCGGCTGGTGAGCGCGAGCCCACCGCCTCCGAAGTCGGCTCCCGAGAAGGGGAGTTCGACGAGCGCCAGCGGGTTCCCGGCCGCCTCGTCGAGCAGTCGCCGGCGGGCCGGTCCGGCGAGTTCCCCGCCCGCCCGGTCGGCGAGCAGCCGGACGGCGTCCTCGTCCGCGAGCCCGGTCAGCCGCAGCTCCGGAAGTCCGGCGAGCGGCAGCGCGTCCGCGCCGGCCCCCGCTTCCCGGGCGGCGAGCAGCAGGGCGACGCCCTCCGCCTGGAGCCGGCGGGCGGCGATCAGCAGCGCGTCCAGCGAGGAGCGGTCCAGCCACTGCACGTCGTCGACGACGCACAACAGCGGCTGTTCGGAGGCGAGTTCGGCCAGCAGGCCGAGCGTGGCCAGCCCGGCGAGCAGCCGGTCGGCGCCGCCGGTCCTCTCCCCCAGGCCGAACGCGCCCTCCAGCGATCGCCGTTGTGGCCCCGGCAGCGCGTCCAGCCGGTCGAGCCCGGGCGCCAGCAGCAGGCTCAGGCCCGCGAAGGGGAGTTCGGCCTCGTACTCGACCCCGGTCGCCCGGATCACCCGGACGCCGCCGCCGGCCGCCGCGACCGCGTACTCCAGCAGCGCCGTCTTGCCGATCCCCGGCTCGCCGCGCAGCACCAGCACCCCGCTGCGACCGTCCCGCGCCCCGGCGAGCAGCGCGTCCACGGCGGCCCGCTCCCGTTCCCGCCCGTACAGCACCCCGGTCCCCCTCCCGTCGCTCCGACCCTACTGGCGGCGACGTACGTACGCCCTACCCATCCACGACGGATTCGCTTGCCGACCGCCGTCCGTACCTTTTCGACCAGCGGGAACAGCCCGCCAACAGCCCCATCGGACAAGGGAGAAGACCATGACCGCCGCCCGGCCGACCGAGCTCCAGCCGACCGGCCTGCAGCAGCTCGCCGCCCGCTACCTCGCCGCCTGGAACGAGACCGACCCGGCCGCCCGCCGCAAGCTGGTCGACGAGGCCTGGGCCGAGGACGGCACCTACACCGACCCGCTGGCCGCCGTCACCGGCCGCGAGGGTGTCGACGCGCTGATCGGCGCCGCCCAGGCTCAGTTCCCCGGGCTCGTGTTCACCCTCGGCCCGGTCGACGCCCACCACGACATCGCACGTTTCACGTGGAACCTCGGCCCGGCCGGCGAGGAGCCGCTGGTCATCGGCTTCGACGTGCTGGTCGCGGACTCCGAGGGGCGGATCGCCTCGGTGTACGGCTTCCTCGACCGCGTCCCGGGCGCCTGAGCCGACACCACCCCGCTCGACCACCGGGGCGGGCGCCCCGGCGCCCGCCCCGGCCATCGCCCGGTTCAACGCCTTACAGGAAGTGAAGAGTTGTCCAGCACGATCACCGCCCGCCCGGCCGCCCCGGCCACCGCGCCCGCCCCGCGCGGCCTGCTGCCGGTCCTGCTGACCGCGACCTTCATGACCGCCCTCGACATCTTCGTCGTCAACGTCGCCATCCCCTCCCTCCAGACCGACCTGGGAGCAGGGCCGGCCGCCGTCCAGTGGGTGGTCGCCGGTTTCAACCTCGCCCTCGCCACCGGGCTGATCACCGCCGGCCGGCTCGGCGACCGCTACGGCAGGCGCCGCGTCTTCGGGCTCGGCCTGGCCCTGTTCACCCTCGCCTCGACGGCCTGCGGACTGGCCCCGACGGCGGGTGCGCTGGTCGCCGCCCGGATCGCCCAGGGCCTGGCGGCGGCGCTGATGGGCCCGCAGGTGCTGGCGATCCTGCGGACCGCGTACAGCGGCCCCGCACAGGCCCGGGCGTTCTCGACGTACGGGCTGACCATGGGCCTCGGCGCCGTCCTCGGACAGCTGATCGGCGGGGTGCTGATCCGCGCCGACCTGTTCGGCCTGGACTGGCGCACCTGCTTCCTGCTCAACCTGCCGGTCGGCCTGGCCGCCCTGGCGCTGGTGCGGCGCTGCCTGCCCGAGTCCCGCGCCCCGCACCGGCCAGGCCTGGACCCGGTGGGCGTCGTGCTGGTCACCGTCGCACTGACCGGTCTGGTGCTGCCGCTGATCCAGGGCCCCGACGCCGGCTGGCCGTTGTGGACCGGGCTCTGCCCGGGCGCCTCGGCCGCGCTGCTCGCGCTGTTCGCCGTCCACCAGCACCGCGGCGGCCGGGCGGGCGGCTCGCCGCTCGTCGACACCCGGCTGTTCGCCGACCGCGCGTTCACCACCGGCCTCCTCGCCCAGCTGGCCTTCTGGCTCGGCCAGGCCTCGTTCTTCCTGGTGCTCGCCCTCTACCTGCAACCCGGCCGCGGCCTGGACGCGCTCGGCGCCGGCCTGGTCTTCACCCCGATCGGCGTCGGCTACCTGGTGACCTCCAACGCCGCGCACCGGGTCGTCGCCCGGCTGGGCCGGCAGGCGATCGCGCTCGGCGGACTGCTGATGGCCACCGGACTGGGCCTGCTGTGGCTCGCGGCGACCGCCGCCGGCTCCTCCGGCAGCGTCTGGTGGCTGGCGCCGGGCCTGTTCGTCGACGGGCTCGGGATGGGCCTGGTGGTCGCCCCGTTGACGTCGGTGGTGCTGGCGGGCGTCGACCCGCGGCGGGCCGGCTCGGCGGCGGGCCTGGTCGCCACCGTGCAGCAGGTGGCCGGGGCGCTCGGGGTCGCGCTGATCGGCATCCTCCACCACGCCGCCGACGCGTTCGGGCACAGCCTCACGGCACTGGCGGTGCTGGAGCTGCTGCTGGTGGCCCTGGTGCAGCTGTTGCCCCGCCGGAGGGGCTGAGCCCACGCGGCGGCGCGGTGGGGAAGGGCCGCGTGACGGTCCTCCCCGCTTCCGTTCCGCCCTCCCGTTCCGTTTCCTCCCCCCGATCGGGTTGGATGGGTGGATGAGCGAGGAGAAGAGCGCCGTACCGGCGTGGGAGCAGCGGTTCAGGGCGGCACGGGTCTCCCTGCCGGACTGGGCGGAGGACGCCCCCGACCGGGCGCTGTACGTGTCCAACGCCAGCGGCACCTACGAGGTCTACGCGTGGGACCGCGCCACCGACACCCACCGGCAGGTCACCGACCGCCCCAACGGCACCACCGACGCCGAGCTGTCCCCCGACGGCGAGTGGATCTGGTGGTTCGACGACAACGACGGCGACGAGTTCGGCATCTGGCGCCGCCGGCCCTTCGCCGGCCGCCCCGAGGGCGCCGAGGGCCCCGACGAGGAGGCCGTCCCCGGCCTCGCCCCGTCCTACGAGGCGGGCCTCGCCCTGGGCCGGGACGGCACCGTGGTGGTCGGCCGGTCCACCGACGACGGCGGCACCACCCTGCACCTGCGCCGCGCCGGAGCGGCCGAGGCCGTCGAGATCTACCGGCACGCCGAGTACGGCGGCGTCGGTGACCTCAGCCGCGACGCCACCCTGCTGGCCATCGACCACACCGAGCACGGCGACGCCATGCACGGCGCGATCCGCGTCGTACGGCTGCCCGCCGAGGGGGACGCCGTCTCCACGGTGGCGGAGCTGGACGAGGTCACCGGCCGCGACGAGCCGCGCGGGGTGGCCTGCCTGGGCTTCGCGCCGCTCGACGGCGACACCCGGCTGCTGGTCGCCCACCAGCGCACCGGCCGCTGGGAGCCGATGATCTGGGACGTCGCGACCGGCGTCGAGACGGCGCTGGTGCTCCGCGACGAGCAGGGCCACGAGCTGCCCGGCGACCTCTCCGCCCAGTGGCGGCCGGACGCCCGGTCGCTGCTGATCGAGCACGAGTACGAGGCGCGCAGCGAGCTGTTCTCGTTCTCCCTGGACGAGGGCGTGCTCACCCGCCTGGAGACCCCGCGCGGCACCGTCGGCGGCGCCACCCCGCGGCCGGACGGCACCGTGGAGTTCCTCTGGTCCTCCGCCGCCGAGCCGTCCGCCGTGCGCTCCACCGCCGGCGCCGTGGTGCTGCGGGCGCCCGGTACCGTCCCGCCCGGCTCGGTGCCGGTCGAGGACGTGTGGGTGGACGGGCCCGGCGGGCGGGTGCACGCGCTGGTCCAGCGGCCGGCCGGGGCCGGCGAGGGGCCGTTCCCGACCGTCTTCGAGGTCCACGGCGGCCCGACCCACCACGACAGCGACTCCTTCGCCGCCGGGCCGGCCGCCTGGCTGGACCACGGCTTCGCGGTGGTCCGGGTCAACTACCGCGGTTCCACCGGCTACGGCCAGGCCTGGACGGACGCGCTGCGCGAGCGGGTCGGGCTGATCGAGCTGGAGGACATCGCCGCCGTGCGGGAGTGGGCGGTGGCGAGCGGGCTGGCCGACCCGGAGCGGCTGGTGCTGTCCGGCGGCTCCTGGGGCGGCTACCTCACGCTGCTCGGGCTCGGGACGCAGCCGGAGCTGTGGAGCCTCGGCGTCGCCGCCGTGCCGGTCGCGGACTACCTGACGGCGTACGACGACGAGATGGACGCGCTGAAGGCGATCGACCGCACCCTGTTCGGCGGCACGCCGGAGGAGGTGCCCGAGCGCTGGACGGCGTCCTCGCCGCTGACGTACGTCGAGCGGGTGCGGGTGCCGGTGTACATCAGCGCCGGGGTGAACGACCCGCGCTGCCCGATCAAGCAGATCGACAACTACGTCGAGCGGCTGGAGCGGCTCGGCAAGCCGCACGAGGTGTACCGGTACGACGCCGGGCACGGGTCGCTGGTGGTGGACGAGCGGATCAAGCAGCTGCGGCTGGAGATCGACTTCGTCCGCCGGCACCTCGGTGGTCCGGCCGTGGGCGAGAATCAGGCGCGCACGGAGTAGCAGCAGGGACGTAGGAGAACGGGGGGTACGGCGTGAGGCGTCTGTCGGTGATCGTGGGGGCCGGGGTGGCCGGGGTGCTGGTGCTCACCGGCTGCTCGGGGCAGGACGACGACGAGGGCGGGGGCGGGAGCGCGGCCTGTCCGCCGCCGTCCTCGCCCTCGGCCTCCTCGTCGCCGTTCCCCTCCCCCACGGTGGGTTCCACGGCGGTGAAGGCGGCGTTCCGCACGACGGAGGAGGGCGTGGTGGTGCTCGCCAAGTCGGGCTCGAAGGGGTCCGGCGGGTCGAGCGGGTCGAAGGGGTCGAAGGGGTCGAAGGGCGGCCGCAAGACGCGGCACCACACCGACACGTACAACTCCAGGAACAACGGCAGCGGCGACGACGGCAGCGGCCGTAGGTGCGACAACGCGCCGCCGACCGCCTCGCCGTCGTCCGGTGTTCCGTCGTCCGGTGCGTCCTCGCCCGGTGTTCCGTCTGCTGTGCCGACGCCGGCCGTCCCGTCCGCGCCGGCGCCCGCGCCGGGCAAGCCGACCGTTCCGCCGGTGAAGCCCCGCTGATCAGCGGCGCGTCAGTCCAGGACCGGGTCCAGTCCGAGGGCCCGGTCCTGCTCCGCCTCCGCCTCGCGGCGCATCAGGCGGAACCACATGAAGACGACGAAGCCGCCGAAGACGAACCACTCCAGCGTGTAGCCGAGGTTCTGGAACGCGCGCAGGGAGAGGCCGTCGCCGCCCTGCGGCTGCACGGTCGGCACGGGGGTGAGGCCGTCCGCCGCGGTGTCGGTGGAGACCCAGCCGTCGTACCAGCCGTCCAGTTCGAGCTTGTTGACGAGCGCGGCCCGGTTGATCGTGCCGAGCTGGCCGTCCGGGAGGCCGCCGGCCACGGCGCCGCCGCTGCCGCTGTTCTCGCCGGCCTGGAGGCGGCCGGTCACGGTCACCTCGCCGGTCGGCGCGGATGCGGTCGCGGTCGCGGCCGCCCCGGCCGGGGGCGCGCCGGCGGCCCAGCCACGGACGACGGCGGCGGTCCGGCCGTCGGCGGTGCGCAGCGGGGTGAGCACGTAGTAGCCCTGCTTGCCGTCCAACACGCGGTTGGGGACGAGCAGTTGGTGCTGCTCGTCAAAGGTGCCGGTGACCGTCACGGCGCGGCCGACGGTGTCGGTGGTGACCTGCGGGCGCTCGGCCGACAGCAGCTCGTCGAGCGGCCGGGGCGCGCCGCCGTCGGCAGCCGTCCGGCTGATCTCCTGGTGCGAGGAGACCCTGTCCTCGAAGCGGCCGAGCTGCCAGGAGCCGAGCCAGACGCACACCGCGACGGCCGCCACGGCCAGTGCGGTGCCGCTCAGCCAGCGCGGGGTGAGGAGGAACCGGTACACACCCCCCACGGTAACCACTCCTCACACCTCGCCCATCCCCAGGGCCCCCGTGCACCCCTCCGCGCCCTGCTCCCGGCCACGGGAAATATGCAGACCGGTCTACATGCCAAGCTCACCGGCGGGGCAGGAAGTCGGACCCGCCGACTTTCCACTCCCGTGCACCAGCCCACGCCCCGCCTAACCAGCGAATATGCAGACCGGTCTACATACCCAGCCCACCCGCGGAGCAGGAAGTCGGACCCGCCGACCTCCCACTCCCGTGCACCAGCCCACGCCCCGCCTAACCAGCGAATATGCAGACCGGTCTACATACCCAGCCCACCCCCGGAGCAGGAAGTCGGACCCGCCGACTTCCCACTCCCCGCGCAGGGCTGCCGCCGACCCACCGGCGGCCCAAATATGCTGACCGGTCTACATACTCCGCCCACCCTGGAGCAGGAAGTCGGACCCGCCGACTTCCCATTCCCCGCGCAGGGCTGCCGCCTCTGCGGCGGGTCAGCCGGCCGAGGGGGAGGTGCCAGGGGCGGGGGTGAGGAGCTGCGGGGATGTCCGGTAGACCGTGCCGGCGCAGGCGCCGGGCAGGACGGCGGTCGCGGCGGCCGGGTTGCCCGGGGCCGGGGTGTACGCCAGGGTGACGTTCGCCGCGGGCTTGCTCGGGCCGGACGTGGTCGTGGCCGACGGGCTCGGCGCACCTGTGGGCGCGCCCGTCGTCGTGGTCGGCCGGGGCGGTGTGGTCGGCTCCACGGTGGGGTCGGACGCCGGGACCACCCCGGGCACCCCACTGGTACCGCCCGCCGACGTCCCCGGCCCGCCGCTCACGGCGCCCGGACCGGCCGCGCCACCGCCCGTGCCCGCCGAGCCCCCGCCGGAGGCCCCGCCCGTCCCCGAGCCGGCCACCTCACCGCCGGACGCGGGCCCGGTGCCCGCCCCGGACACGGAACCCGATCCGGACCCGGCGCCGCCCTCGCCCTCGCCGGCGCCCGGCAGCGAGCCCGAGCCCCCCGTACCTCCGCTCGCGCCGGAACCGGAGCCCGTCCCCGGCCCTGTCCCCGGCCCCGTCCCCGTCCCCGGGCCGCCGCTCGCCGTGCCGGTACCGCCCGCGCCGCCGCCCGTCGTACCGCCGCCCGTCGTACCGCCCCCCGTCGTTCCGCCGCCGGACGTGCCCGGCTGGCCGGTGCCGGTGGACGCGCTCGGCGAGGCCGACCCGCCGCCGGACACGTCGGGGCAGCCGGCCGGGTCCGGAATCCAGGCGAAGTCCACCCGGTACCCGGCCCGAGGCGCGAGGACGGGCCCGTCGCTCCCCGCGTCCTTCCCCGTCGCGGGGCCGGACGAGGGCCCGGGCGCGGGCAGTTCGGTCGCCGGGTCGCCGGCCGTGTGGAAGGCGACCCGGATCCGGCCGGTGTCCGCCGCCGCACCGGTGACGGTGACCGACCCGGGCCCGCCCAGCCGGCAACTGCGCCCGGAGACGTTGGTCACCGTGAACGAGCCGTAGATCCGGCCCTCGGCGTCCGCGGCCCCGAGGTTCGAGGTGCCCTGCCCGAGGTCGGAGCGCGTGCACAGTGCCGGCACCGCGGCGTTGGCCCCGCCGCTGCTGGTGGCCGTGGAGGGCGCGGAGGTGCCGGGCGCGGGGCGGCTGGTGCTCGGCCCGGCGCTCGGCGAGCCGCCGACGGTGCCGGACGGACTGCCCGGCACGGACGGCAGCCCGGCGCCGGGGGCCGACGGCAGGTCGGGCGTGCCGGTGGCACCGCCGGGGACGGTGCCCGCGACGGTCGCGGAGGCGCTCCCGCCCGCGGCGCCGGGCGAGCCGGGGCCGCCGGACAGGCCGAGGTGGTCCGCCGTGTGCAGGGCCGGCAGCAGCAGGGAGGCCGCGGCGGCCACGGCGGCGGCGCCCGTCCAGGCTCCGCGCCGAACCGCCCGCCGGCGCGGGATCGCCCGCCGGATGTGCTGGAGGCTGCCGGGCGCGGGCTGCACGTCGGCCACCGCCCGCTCCATCAACTCCCGGACGAACCGCTCCTCGTGCTCCGCGCCCGGCGGGGCATGGTCCCCGCCGGTGTCCGTGCGATCGTTCTCAGCCATGCCCGGCCTCCGCCTCCATCTGGACCCGCAGCGCGGCGAGACCTCGTGAGCCGTACGCCTTCACCGAACCGAGCGAGATGCCCAAGGTCTCCGCCACCTGCGCCTCCGTCATGTCCACGAAGTAGCGCAGCACCAGAACCTCCCGCTGACGGCGTTGCAGACCCCGCAGCGCGACCTTCAACTGGTCGCGTTCCAGCGCATCGTAGGCGCCTTCCTCTGCACTGGCCATGTCAGGCATCGGCTTCTGCAGCAACCGCAGCCCGAGGATCCTGCGCCGCAGTGTCGAGCGGGACAGGTTGACCACGGTCTGCCGCAGATAGGCCAGCGTCTTCTCGGGTTCGCGCACCCGCCGCCGGGCCGCGTGCACCCGGATGAAGGCCTCCTGGACGACGTCCTCACAGCTCGACAGGTCGTCGAGCAGCAGCGCCGCCAGTCTCAGGAGGGATCGGTAGTGTGCCTGATAGGTCTCGGTGAGCAGATCTTCGCTGGTCCCGGCGGCGGTACCGGCGGTACCGGCACCGGAATCCGCGGCGCCGGGTGCGACTGCCGTCATCTGGTCGTCTTCCGGCCTATCCGCAGGCCGCTGGGCACGCGACGGGAACGACACCGCGGCTGTCGCCGAGATCCCCGTTCCTGCCCCCACCATCACGTTCGCCACGCCCGTTGGACACTCGATCCCCTGTCATGGTTGCCCCGCCCGGCGGACATTCTTCCGCATGGACGGAACGCCCCTCCAGGGGATTCGGCGAGGATTCCTCGCGCAGTCGGCGAACATACCGCGCAGAGCCGGGCCGGCGCCCTCACACCTCGTCCGAAACGGGGCCGCGCGCATCGTCGGCCTCAACGTCGTCGCCCTGAACGCCGTCGGGCTGAACACCGTCGCTCTGAAACGCCGTCGGCCTAAACCTCGTCGGCAGCGCCCGCAGCGCCTTCGGCGGCCACCAGCTCGGCGATCTGAAGCGCGTTCAGTGCCGCGCCCCGCCGCAGGTTGTCCCCGCAGAGGAAGAGGTCCAGCGCGTTCGGGTCGTCCAGCGCCCGCCGCAGCCGGCCCACCCACACCGGGTCCGTCCCCACCACGTCGTTCGGCGTGGGGAACTCGCCCGCCGCCGGGTCGTCGTACAGCACCACCCCGGGGGCCTCCGCCAGGAGCTCGCGGGCGTGCTCCTGGGTGACCTCGCGCTCGAACACGGCGTGCACGGCCAGCGCGTGGGTGCGCACCACCGGGATCCGCACGCAGGTGGCGGAGACCTTCAGCCGCGGCAGGCCGAGGATCTTGCGGGACTCGTCGCGCACCGTGCGCTCCTCGGACGACCAGCCGCCGTCCGTCAGCACGCCGGCCCAGGGCACCGCGTTGAGTGCGAGCGGGGCGGCGAAGGGTCCGTGGTCGGCGATCACCGCACGCAGGTCGCCGGTCTGTTCGCCGACGTCGGTGCCGGCCACCTGGGCGAGCTGCGCGCGCAGCGTGTCCGTGCCGGCCCGGCCGAGCCCGGAGGCGGCCTGGTAGGAGGCGACGACCAGCGATTCGAGGCCGTACTCGGCGTGCAGCGCGCCGATCGCCGCGATCATGGTCAGCGTGGTGGAGTCGGGGCTCGCCACGATGCCGCGCGAGCGCATCCGGACGGCCGCCGCGTTCACCTCGGGCACCACGAGCGGAACGGCGTCGTCCAGACGGAACGCGCCGGAATTGTCGACCACCACGACACCCTTGGCGGCCGCGATCGGCGCCCAGCGGGCGGCGATCTCCTCGGGGACGTCGAACAGCGCGACGTCGATCCCCTCGAAGGCCTCCTCGGTGAGCGGGACCACCTCGACGGGCTCCCCGCGCACGACCGCCTTGCGGCCGGCCGAGCGCGGGGAGGCGACGAGTCGGATCTCGCCCCAGATGTCCTGGCGGAGGGAGAGCAGGCCGAGGAGCACCTCGCCGACCGCGCCGGTGGCGCCGACGACGGCGAGGTTCGGCCGCCGGGTCATCGCCCGGTGCCTCCGTAGACGACGGCCTCGTCCGACTCGCTGTCCAGCCCGAAGGCGGAGTGGACGGCCTGGACGGCCGCGTTGACGTCCTCGGCGCGGGTGACCACCGAGATGCGGATCTCCGAGGTGGAGATCAGCTCGATGTTGACGCCGGCCGCCGAGAGCGCCTCGAAGAACGTCGCCGTGACGCCCGGGTTGGAGCGCATGCCCGCGCCGACCAGCGAGATCTTGCCGATCGCGTCGTCGTAGCGGAGCGACTCGTAGCCGATGCCCTCCTTGACCCGGTCGAGCGCCTCGATGGCCCGCTGGCCCTCGGTCTTCGGCAGGGTGAAGGAGATGTCCGTCAGGCCGGTCGAGGCCGCCGAGACGTTCTGCACGACCATGTCGATGTTGATCTCGGCGTCGGCGATCGCACGGAAGATGCGGGCCGCCTCGCCCGGCTTGTCGGGGACGCCGACGACCGTGACCTTCGCCTCGGACGTGTCGTGGGCGACTCCGGAGATGATGGCCTGCTCCATCTCGCCCCCTTCGGGCTTGTTCGGGTTGTCGTTGCTGACGATCGTCCCGGGAAGGCCCGAGAACGACGAGCGTACGTGAATCGGGATGTTGTAGCGGCGCGCGTACTCCACGCAGCGGTCGAGCAGCACCTTGGACCCGGACGAGGCCAGCTCCAGCATGTCCTCGTAGGCGATCCAGTCGATCTTGCGGGCCTTCTTCACCACGCGCGGGTCGGCGGTGAACACGCCGTCCACGTCGGTGTAGATCTCGCAGACCTCCGCCTTGAGGGCGGCGGCGAGGGCGACGGCGGTGGTGTCCGAGCCGCCCCGGCCGAGCGTGGTGATGTCCTTGCTCGTCTGCGAGACGCCCTGGAAACCGGCCACGATCGCGATGTTGCCCTCGTCCAGGGCGGTGCGGATGCGGCCCGGCGTCACGTCGATGATGCGCGCCTTGTTGTGGACGGAGTCGGTGATGACGCCGGCCTGGCTGCCTGTGAAGGACTGCGCCTCGTGGCCCAGGGATTTGATCGCCATGGCCAGCAGCGCCATGGAGATGCGCTCTCCAGCGGTCAGCAGCATGTCGAACTCGCGGCCGGCGGGGAGAGGTGACACCTGCTCCGCGAGTTCGATGAGCTCGTCCGTCGTGTCGCCCATCGCGGACACCACGACGACGACCTCATGGCCGGCCTTCTTGGCGTCAACGATTCGACGGGCCACGCGCTTGATGCCCTCGGCATCCGCAACGGATGAGCCGCCGTACTTCTGCACGACAAGGCCCACGTGCGCTCCTCGACTTGTGTCGTCTTCGGGGGCGATCGGCCCCCGCACCCCCGGGTGGCGGGGGTAGTGCGGTCGGCGCCAGTCTACCGAGCGGGGGTGCCCCGACCTCCGCTTTCCATATGATGAGACACACGTTTCGGCAGGTGAGCGGGGGTGCGGGCGGCCCGACCGGCAGGTCTGCTGGCGGGCCCCCGCCGCTCCGAAGAATCGGCGGACGAACGGACGGACGCCCCGGGGTTTTCCTCCCGGCGGGGGAGAGTGAGGCTTCCGTCACAGTCCACGCGGCGCAACTCCGCGGCGCACGCCGTGGCCGCACCTCGTGGCCGCATCCCGCAGCCGAATCCCGCAGCCGAATCCCGCGGCCTACCGTCCCAGGCCGAGCTCCGCCGCCATCAGGTCACCGGCCTGCTGCTCCAGCTGCTCGTCGGTGAGCCCGTCGTTGTCGGTGTCCGCCCCGTCCGGCGCCGCCCCGATCGGACTGTCCAGCCGGACGTGCGCGATCAGCGACTGCAGCGCCCGCAGGACGGCCGTGCAGGTGGTGCCCCAGTTGGACAGGTACGAGAACTGCCACCACCAGAGCGCCTCGCTGACCCGGCCCTCGCGGTAGTGGGTGAGCCCGTGCTGGAGCTCGCCCACCACCCCGGCCAGGTCGTCCGAGATCCGGAAGGCGTTCGGCTTCTCCGGCGGCCCGTACGGGTCGAAGACCTCGTGGTAGACGTCGATCGGCGCGAGCAGCTCGGCCAGCCGCTCGCGCAGCTGCTCGCCGTCCGGCTCAGGACCGGTGTCGGGCTCGAAACGGTCGTCCGGGACGACGTCCTCGATGGCACCCAGCCGGCCGCCGGCCAGCAGCAGCTGCGAGACCTCCAGCAGGAGGAGCGAGACGGCGCTGCCGGGCTCGTCGCCCTTGGCGACCTCGGTCACCGAGAGCACGAAGCTCTCCACCGAGTCCGCGATCTGCACCGCGAAGTCGTCCGGCTCGGAGCCGTGCCCGTGCGTGTGCGGGGTGTGCGGGGCGTCCTGGGTGGTGCGCCGGTCCTGCTCCGGTCCGGCCTGGTGGGGCGTGTGGGGCTGCTGGTTGATCGTCCGGTCAGACATCGAGCAGTCGTCTCCCTTCGAAGGCGCGGCCGAGCGTGACCTCGTCCGCGTACTCCAGATCCCCGCCGACGGGCAGGCCGCTCGCCAGGCGGGTCACCTTCAGGCCCATCGGCTTGCAGAGCCGGGCCAGGTAGGTGGCGGTCGCCTCCCCCTCCAGATTGGGGTCGGTGGCCAGGATCAGCTCGGTGACCGTGCCGTCGGCGAGCCGTGCCAGCAGCTCGCGGATCCGCAGATCGTCCGGGCCGACGCCCTCGATCGGGCTGATCGCGCCGCCCAGCACGTGGTAGCGGCCGCGGAACTCCCGGGTGCGCTCGATGGCGACGACGTCCTTGGGCTCCTCGACGACGCAGATGACAGCGAGGTCACGGCGCGGGTCGAGGCAGACCCGGCACTGCTCGGCCTCCGCGACATTGCCGCAGACGGCGCAGAACCGGACCTTGTCCTTGACCTCCAGCAGCGCGTGCGCCAGCCGGCGGACGTCGACGGGGTCGGCCTGAAGGACGTGGAAGGCGATCCGCTGCGCGCTCTTGGGCCCGACGCCGGGCAGCCTGCCCAGCTCGTCGATCAGGTCCTGAACCACGCCCTCGTACAACGTCGTGCCTTCCCTCGGGTCGGACCGGGTGGCACCCGCACGGGGGTGCTCCGGTGCCATCATCCAACGAATCGGACGCCGGGCACACCGCCCGACGCCCGACTCCCGCATAAATCACACAGGTCCACCGTCTGAACTCCGGACCGTTACGGCCCGGCGTCCCCCGGTCCGGTGTCCACCGGTCCGGCGTTCTTCGGCCCGGCGTCCCCCGGGCCGTCCCGCCCGGCTCAGAACGGCAGGCCGGGGATCCCGCCGCCGAGGCCCTGGGTCAGCGGGCCCATCCGCTCGGCCTGCATCTTCTGCGCGGCCTGGTTGGCGTCCCGGACGGCCGCCAGCACCAGGTCCGCCAGCGTCTCGGTGTCCTCCGGGTCCACGGCGGCCGGGGCGATGGTCAGCGCCACCAGCTCCCCGGAACCGGACACCGTCGCCTCGACGAGGCCGCCGCCCGCCGAGCCGGTCACCTTCGCCTCGGCCAGCTCCTGCTGCGCCTGGGCGAGGTCCTGCTGCATCTTCTGCGCCTGCTTGAGCAGCGCCTGCATGTTGGGCTGGCCACCACCGGGAAACACGGCTCACTCCTTGCGTTCGGTCTGTACCTGGGGCGTCGTCCTCGACGAGCCTACGTGCTGGTCAGTTCCCACCGTGCCGGATCTCCTCCAGCACCGTGGCGCCCAGCTCGCGGATGATCAGCTCCTGGCCGGAGAACGCCTCCTCGTTGAGATCGGGGTCGTCCTCCTCCGGGATGTCGTCCTCCGGGGCCACCGCCCGCGCCGGGTGCGCCGGACGAGCCGGGGCCGCCGGGGGCGGAGCCTGGACGGGCGGGGGCACCGGCGCGGCCGGCGCCGCCTGCGGCTGCGGCACGGGCGCGGCCACGGGTGCGGGCGCCGGAGCGACGGGCTGCACCGGGGGCGCGGACGCCACCGGACGCGCCGGCGGGGCACCCCAACCGCCCCCGCCGCCCGTGGTCGCGGTCGCGGTGCTGGCGGCGGCGCCGCCCGCCCCGCCCGACGGGTCCACGATGCACTCGATCCGCCAGTCCACGCCCAGCGCGTCCGCCAGCGCGGACCGCAGCACGTCGTCGCTGTTACTGCTGACGAAGCTGTCGCGGGCGCCCGCGTTGATGAACGAGACCTGGAGCACGCTGCCGTCGAAACCGGCCACCTGGCCGTTCTGGCTGAGCAGGATCCAGGTGAACCGGCGGCGGTTCTTCACCGCCTCCAGGATCTGCGGCCACAGCTGGCGCACCTGCGCCGCGCCCTGCTGCGCCGCCGCCGACGGCTGCCCGCCGGGCACGGCGGCCGGGGCCGGGGCGGGGGCCGGGGCAGCGGCGGGTGGCGCGGGCGGCTGCACGGCCGCGGGGGCCGCCGCCGGAGCGGGTGCGGCTGCGGGCGCGGGTGCGTCCCCGGCCGGCGGGAAGCTGCGCTTGATCGGCCACGCCCCGGGCGCCGGCCCGGCCGGCTGCGCGGGCGGCGCGGGGGCCTGCTGCACCGAAGCCGCCTGCGGGGCCGGCTGCGGCATCGCCTGCGGAACCGGCTGCTGCACCACCTCCGGCATCACCACCGGAGCGACCGCCGCCATGGCCCCGGCCATTCCGCCGGCCGTTCCCCCAGGCATTCCGCCGGCCAGCCCCCCGGCCGCGGCCCTGCGCTCCAGCTTGTCCAACCGCGCCTGCAACGACAGCTCGTCGCTGTACGCGCCCGGCAGCATCACCCGGGCACAGATCAGCTCCAGTTGCAGCCTGGGCGCCGCGTTGCCGCGCATCTCGGTCAGCCCGGTGTTGACGATGTCCGCCGCCCGGCTCAGCTCGGCCGCCCCGAACGCGTCCGCCTGCGCCTGCATCACCGCGACCCGGTCCGCCGGGGCGTCGATCAGACCCTTCTCCCCCGCGTCCGGCACTGTGGCGAGGATCACCAGGTCGCGCAGCCGCTCCAGCAGGTCCGTGACGAACCGCCGCGGGTCGTGCCCGCCCTCGACCACCCGGTCGATCACCTGGAACACCGTCGCCCCGTCGTGCGCGGCGAACGCATCCACCACCTCGTCCAGCAGTGCCGAGTCCGTGTACCCGAGCAGCGCGGTGGCCATCTGGTACGTGACCCCGCCCTCGGTCGCGCCGGCCAGCAGCTGGTCCATCACCGACATCGAGTCACGCACCGACCCGGCACCCGCCCGCACCACCAGCGGGAACACCGAGTCCTCGACCTGGATCCCCTCCCGGCCGCACACCTCCGCCAGGTAGTCGCGCAGCGTGCCGGGCGGCACCAGCCGGAACGGGTAGTGGTGCGTCCGGGACCGGATCGTCCCGATCACCTTCTCCGGCTCGGTGGTCGCGAAGATGAACTTGAGGTGCTCCGGCGGCTCCTCCACCACCTTCAGCAGCGCGTTGAAGCCGGCCGAGGTCACCATGTGCGCCTCGTCCAGGATGAAGATCTTGTACCGGCTGTGCACCGGCGCGAAGAACGCCCGCTCACGCAGCTCACGCGCGTCGTCCACACCACCGTGCGAGGCGGCGTCGATCTCGATCACGTCGATCGACCCGGGCCCGCCCGTGGCGAGGTCCTGGCAGGACTGGCACTCACCGCACGGCGTGGGCGTCGGCCCCTGCTCGCAGTTCAGGCAGCGGGCCAGGATGCGCGCACTCGTCGTCTTGCCGCAGCCGCGCGGGCCGCTGAACAGGTACGCGTGGTTGACCCTGTTGTTGCGCAGGGCCTGCTGGAGCGGAGCGGTCACGTGCTCCTGCCCGATGACCTCCGCGAAGGTCTCGGGGCGGTAGCGGCGGTACAGGGCTAGGGACACACCACCGACGATATCGGGACGGACCGACAAACGCGTCGTCCCCCGACCGCCCCCGCGCTCCCGGGAACGCAAAGACCCCCCGCGCACCCGCCAGAGCTCTCCTACCCTTGCTGCCTTCCGGCCCTGGGGGGATTCAGAAAGATGACGCCACACGAGGGGCTGCCCCCAACAGTACCGGATCCGGGCCCCTCCCCTCCACCACCACCCCCACCCCCGCATCCGCAGGCCGCCCCGACCCCTCACCTGCGACATACGTGGTCGCGACCACCCCGAAACATGTACTAAGCTCTCCCTCGGAGGATTCGCCTAGAGGCCTAGGGCGCACGCTTGGAAAGCGTGTTGGGGGCAACCCCTCACGAGTTCGAATCTCGTATCCTCCGCCTCTGCCCGCCAGGGCAGCCGAAGGCCCCGACCGCTCAGCGGCCGGGGCCTTCGTCGTTCCCGTCTCTCGGCCGCCGGGCCGTTTCAGCCGCCGTTTCAGCCGCCGGTCCCGCCGCCGGGGGCGGCGCCGGTGATGGCCTGTGTCTCCCTGCCGGTGATCTCCTGCAGTGGCAGGCCGTCGCAGTTGCCGAGGACCACGCCGACCCAGCCGGTGTGGGGGTAGACGTTCCAGTTGGCGCTGACGCCGGGGTTGCCGCCGGCGCGGCCGAACACCCACTGGCCGTCGACGATGCGGACCGGCATGTCGTAGGCCCCGAACGAGGAACCGCTGTGGGGGATCTTGGCCCCGGTGAGCAGCTCGGCCCAGGGACGGTGCAGCACGGTGCCGTCGCACAGCGCGCGGGCGAAGCGGACCAGGTCCGGTGCGGTGGCGAAGCCGCCGTCCCCGGGGGTGTCGATGAAGGTGCGGCCCGGGTTCTTGCCGAGTACCTCCGGGGACGGGCTGCCCTTGTCGAGGTTGCGGACCGCGTCCACCTGGCTTCCGTCGGCCAGCGTCATGTACGGGTGCGCGATGTGCTCGTCGGTGAGCCACTGCGGCCTGGTGCAGAACGCCGATCCGGTCATGCCGCAGCGCCCGAAGACGTTCTCCTGCACGTAGTCCCAGTACGACGTGCCGCTCACGGCCTCCACGATCAACGCGGGGATGCCGACATCGGCGCCGGAATGGCTGGTGCGAGTACCGGGGGCGGCCACCGGCGCGGACTGCCGGACCCACCGCTCGTGGTACTCGTGCACCTCCTCCCGGCTCCGGAAGACGCGCTGGACGTCCTCGTCCGGGGTGTTCAGTCCGGAGGTGCCGGTGAGCAGGTGGTGGATGGTCACCCGCTCGGCGATGTCCTCGGCGAAGCCCTCCAGGTGGGTGCCGACCGTGTCCGACAGGCTCAGCCTGCCCTGCTGCGCCAGTTGCAGGACGGCCACCGCGCCGAACGGCTTGCCCGCCGAGCCGAGGCTGAACGCGGTGCCTTCGTGGTTGCGGATCCCCCTCTCCCTGTCGGCCATGCCGTAGCTGCGGGACAGCACCGTCCGGCCCCGGTACGACAGCAGCACCACGCCGGAGAACCTCCCCTCGGCGGCCAGTTTCGCCACGTACTGGTCGTAGGCTCCGCCGGGACGGGTGGCCGGCGGGATGTCGGAGTCGGCCGGGGCCGGGTCGCCCTGACGGGGCCGGGCTCCCGCCGGCGACGCGGCGGCCGTCACCACGCCGGCGGCCGCCGACCCGCCCCACCCGAGCAGCCGCCGCCGATTGATGCCACGTGCGGAATCCGAATCCATGGTCATGGTCCTTTGCTGATCGCCGAATCGACCGGTGCAGGACTCCACTGAAGACGGCGGACTGTTGCGGTGGCGTACGCGATTCCCGATACGCCGGCGACACGGGTCCGCCGCCAAAAGCTCTAGGAGCCGCTCGGAAGCCGGATCGTGACGAGGAGACCGCCGGTGGGGCCGGGTGCGAGGTCGATGGTCCCGTCGTGTGCCCGGACGATGCTGTGCACGATGGCCAGCCCGAGGCCGACCCCGGCGTGCTCGTCGGTGCGGGTGCGTTCCGTCCCGCGCCGGAAGGGTTCAGTGAGGGTCGGCAGGACCTCCGCCGGGACGACCCGGGGGCCGGTGTTCTCCACCCGCAGCACGCTCGCGCCGTGCTGCGATCCGGTGCGGACCGTCACGGTGCCGCCGGCGGGGAGGTTGTGGACGATGGCGTTCTGGACGAGGTTGGTCGCCATCCGCAGGATGAGTTCCGCGGAACCGAGGGCCTGTGCCTGCTCGCCGGTGACGTCGAGCGTGATCCGACGCCGCTCGGCGAGGGGGAGCAGCGTTTCGACGGCTTCCTCCGCGACGAGGGACAGGTCGACGGGCTCGCGGGAGAAGCCCTTGCGGTCGGCGCGGCCGAGCAGCAGGAGGGCCTCGGTGAGGTCGATCGCCCGCGCGTTGACGGCGTGGAGGCGTTCGATCAGTTCCTCCCGGTCCCGCGTGGGGTCGGTGCGGGCGAGGTCGAGGAGCGTCTTCGAGATCGCCAGCGGGGTGCGCAGTTCGTGGGAGGCGTTCGCGGCGAACCGTTGCTGCTCGGTGACGTGGGCTTCGAGTTGTTCGAGCATGATGTCGAACGCGTCGGCGAGTTCGCGGAACTCGTCCCGGGGGCCCGGCATGCGGACCCGGTGGGACAGTGACCCGTTCGCGGCCGTCCGTGCCGCGTCCGCGATCCGGGTGAGCGGTGCGAGCATCCGGCCGGCGAGGATCCATCCGCCCAACAGGCCGAACAGCAGCAGGAAGGCCAGTGCCACGGCCGCGGCGGGGGCGAACGTGCGCACGAGGAGGTAGCGGTTGGGTGCGACCCCGAGCAGGCCCTGGGAGCTGTCGGGTACGTAGCGCAGCAGGAAGACCCACACCACGGCCAGCAGGAGAGTGCCGGCGACGAGGAGGAATCCGGCGTAGCTGGCGGTGAGCTTCACGCGGGCGCTGAGCCCTGGGCGCCTGTTCACCGGGCGCCTGTTCACCGGGGCCTGCTCGCCGGGTGCCTGCTCACCGGGTGCCTAGGCATGAGTGCCGCCGGTGTCGATCCGGTAGCCGACGCCGGGCACCGTGGCGATGAGCCATGGTTCTCCGAGTCGTTTGCGCAGGCCGGAGACGGTGATGCGGACGGCGTTGGTGAGGGGGTCGGCGTTCGCGTCCCAGGCCCGTTCCAGGAGTTCCTCGGCGCTGACGACACCGCCCTCGGCGGCGACCAGGACTTCGAGCACGGCGAACTGCTTCCGGGTGAGCGCGACGTGGCGTCCGTCGCGGAAGACCTCCCGGCGGAAGGGGTCCAGCCGCAGGCCCGCGATCTCGCGGACCGGGGGCCGGGCGTACCCGCGTCTGCGGTCCAGCGCCCGCAGCCGCATGACGAGTTCCCGGAGCTCGAACGGCTTGGTGAGGTAGTCGTCGGCGCCGAGTTCGAACCCGGACGCCTTGTCGTCGATCCGGTCGGCGGCGGTGAGCATGAGGATCGGGATGCCGCTGCCGGAGGCGACGATCCGTCGGGCGATCTCGTCGCCGGAGGGGCCGGGGACGTCACGGTCGAGGACCGCGAGGTCGTAGGAGTTGACGTCGAGCAGTTCCAGGGCGCAGTCGCCGTCGCCGGCGATGTCGGCGGCGATCGCTTCCAGCCGGAGACCGTCCCGGACGGCTTCGGCCAGATAGGGCTCGTCCTCGACGATCAGCACGCGCATGCACAGGAGCCTAGGCAGCACGGCATATCGCCGGCATATGTTTCCTCGACGACGCCCCGTCGGCCGGTCGCGCGGGGGTTTCGCACCGGTCGCGCGGCGGCCGCGGCCGGCACTCCCGCCCGGAAAGGGTGGAGGCCCGGCCCCTTCGGGGTGGGGCCGGGCCTCCGGAGCGCCCTGGGCAGGCGGGCGCCGATCAGGGGGTGGGGGCGTAGTGGGTGGGAGCGGGGGTGGGGGCCGGGGCGGGGTGGGCCGGGGCGGGGCGGAGGGGCCACCAGAGGGAGCGGCCGAGGAGGGTCGCGAGGGCGGGGACCAGGGCGAGGGAGAGGACGATGGCGGAGAGCAGGATGCCGAGCGTCAGGGCGAAGGCGATCTGCTCGCTGCCGGGCGTGGTGGCCAGGGTGGCGAAGGAGCCGGCGAGGACCAGGCCGGCGGTGGCGATGGCCGGCGTGGTGTGGCGGACGGCGCGGGCGACGGCGGCGCGGGCCGGGCCGGGGTGGTGCATCTCCTCGCGGATCCGGTCGGTGATGAGGATGTTGTAGTCGGTGCCCAGGGCGACGACGAACAGGAACAGCACCAGGGGGAGGGTGAAGCTGACGCCGGGGTCGTCCAGCACGTGCTGGAACAGCAGGGTGGCGGCGCCGAGGGTGGCGGCGAAGCCGAGGCCGACGGAGAGCATCAGCACCAACGGGGCGAGCAGGCTGCGCAGCAGGAGCAGCAGGATCAGGCCGATGAGGGCGGCGGCGACCGGGAAGACGATCGTCAGGTCGTGGTCGACGGCGGCGGAGACGTCGGCGAAGACCGCCGCCGTGCCGCCGACGTGGGCGCTCGTCCCGGCCGGCTTGTGGGCGGCGACGGCGTCGCGGACCGGGCCGGAGGCCAGGTCGCGGGCCCGCTGGCTCTGCGGGTCGGCGGTCAGGTAGAGGTCGATCCGGGCGGCGCGGTGGTCCGCGTTGAGGACGGTGGCGCCCACCTGGCCGACGCCGTCGACACCGGCGAGGCCGCGGGAGAGGCCGTCGAGCCGGCCGGGGGTGAGGGTGCCGCCGTCGTCCGCGGTGACGTAGACGGTCGTCGGGTCGGACACGCCGGCCGGCAGGGCACGGGAGATCTCCGCGGCGGTGGCCGCCGCCGCGGTCGTGGAGCCGGCGCCCATGCCGTAGTCCATCCGGATCCCGGTCATCCCGGCGGCGAGCGCGCCGAGCAGTGCGACGGAGGCGAGCAGCAGGGCCAGCGGCCGGCGGGCGACCAGCGCCCCGTAGCGGGCGGCGAAGCCCCCGCGCGGTTCCCGGCTCAGGCTGCGGGAGGGCCAGAACATCCCGCGGCCGCAGACGGCGAGCAGGGCCGGCATCAGGGTGAGGCTGCCCAGCAGCATGACCAGGACGGCGACGGCGATGGCCGGGCCGAGCGAGCGGAACTGGCCGAAGGTCGCCACGCCCAGGGTGGCGAAGGCGGCCACGATGGTCAGCGCGGCCGAGGTGATCGCGGTGCCCACCCGGCCGGACACCTCGGCGGCCGCCTCGCGGGCGGGCTGGTCGGGCCGGGCCCGCAGGTGCTCGCGGAACCGGAAGAGCAGGAACAGCAGGTAGTCGATCCCGATGCCGAGCAGCACCACGGTGATCAGGCCGGGGGTGGAGGCGTCCAGCTTGAGGCCGGTGAGCATCGCGGCGCCCGCCACGGCTCCGCCGGCCACTCCGCTGATCATGGTGACGGCGAGCAGCGGCAGCACGGCGGCGAGCACGCTGCGGAACACCAGCACGTTGAGCAGCACGATCAGGGCGAAGACGAGGGCGCCGCCGATGATGGTGGCGGTGCGGTTGTCGTCCGCGCTGTCGGCCGCCTCGGCCAGGCCGCCGGTGAACCCGGTGCGCATCCCGGCGTCGGCGAACTGCGCGCGGGCCGAGTCGCGGAAGGTGCGGTAGACGTCCTGGACGCCCGGGTCCACCGCGTTGCCGGTCAGCTCGACGGAGAGCAGTTCGAAGCTCCGGTCGGGGGCCGTCATCGCCGGGGCCACCCGGGGGGTCTGGGAGCGGTCGGGGACGAGGAACTCCGGCTCGTCGTCCTTCCTGGGCATGACGACCCGGCGCTCGCCGAGCTTCGCCGCCTCGGCCTCGATCCGCCGCTGGTCGGCGTCGGTGAGCGCCTTGCCGTCGGTCCGGGCGACCAGCACGGTGACCGTGGTGGCGTCTGGCTTCACCCCGAAGCGCTCCTCGGCGATCCGCAGGGCGGCGGCCGAGTCGTAGCTGCGCGGCAGGAAGTCGCCCGTCTGGGACTGGGTGACGCGCCCGAGCAGCATCGGCCCCAGCACGCCGAGGCCGACTCCCAGGACCGCCCACAGGGCGATCACCTTCCAGGCGTTTCTGGTGGAGAATCCGGTCAGTGCGCGGATCACGGTGCCCTCCGGCTGATGGACGCGAACGTCGCTCGTCGCCGGGGGTTCCCGGCCTGTTCCAAGACCATCAGGCGAGGGGGCCCCGGGCGTCCGAGCAGCGGACGATCCGGGCCGGGGCCCCCGGTCCCCCGCCGGCCCGCAACCGGGACCGTGCTCCTGGTCCGCCCGCCCGTCCTCGGCCGTGGGGACCATCCGGGGTCCGCCGGGGCAGTGCCAGAATGGGGCATCAGCGCTGGTCGGCCGGAAGGGACGAGGATGGACGGGCGTCAGCGCGGCGGCGCGGCCGTGGACGAGGAACGGCCGAGCCGTGCGAACGGTACGGCGTGGACTCCGCCGTGGACCCAGGCCGACGCCCTGGTGGCGGTCGGCGCCAGTCTCCTCGACCTGGTCGCCTACCTGCTCGTCAGCCAGGTGGACGGCACCACCAGCGTCAGTGTGCCGGGCTTCGTCTCCCTGCTGCTGGCGGGCGTGCCGCTGCTCGCCCGGCGCCACCGCCCGGCGCAGGCGCTGGCCGCCGTCCTGGTGCTCGAAACCGTGGTCAACCTGCTGGCCCCGATGGGCATCCGCTTCGGTGCCGTCCTGACGGTGGCGCTGTTCTCGGTCGCCCGGCAGCGGCCCTGGCCGGTCGCCGTGGGCGCCACCGTGGCGACGGGCACGACGATGATGCTGGGCCAGAGCATGTTCACCGTCCCCTCCGCGGAGGGGATCTTCGCCCCCTTCCTCTCCAGCGCGCTGGTGGCCGGCGCCGGCCTCGCCGTCGCCCGCTGGCAGCGCGAGGTGGCGGCCAACCGCAAGCTGCTGGCCGACCGCGCGGTGGCCGAGGAACGCCGCCGCATCGCACGGGAGTTGCACGACATCGTGGCCCACCACATCACCACCATGCAGCTGATGGCCGGCGGCGCCCGCGCCAACCTCGGCAACCAGGAGGTGGTCCGGGACGCGCTGGTCACCCTGGAGTCCTCCGGGCGGCTGGCCCTGCGCGAGATGCGCCAGCTGCTGAACGTCCTGCGGGCCGGTGACGAACCGGACGCCGCCCCGCCGTCGCCCCAGCCCGGGGCGGAGGACCTCGGCCGGCTGGTGGACGAGTCCCGCGCGGCCGGGCTGCCGACCGACCTCGACGTCCGCGGGCCCCGGCGTCCGCTGCCGCCGACCGTCGGGCTGACCGTGTTCCGGATCGTCCAGGAGGCCCTCACCAACGCCCGCAAGTACGCGGGGCCGGCCCGGGCGACCGTCCTGCTGACGTACCGACCGGACGGGGTCGCCGTCGAGGTCCGGGACGACGGCCGGGGCGTGCCGCCCCAGGACGCCGAGCACGACCCGGGCCGGGGCGGCGGCGGGTTCGGGCTGCTCGGGATGCGCGAGCGCGTCGCGCTGCACGGCGGGACCCTGGAGACCGGGCCCCGGCCGGAGGGCGGCTTCGCGGTGCTGGCCGAGCTGCCGCTGGCGCCGGAGGAGGCGGCCGAGGCGGCCGTCCAACAGGGAGAGCGCGAAGAGCACGAAGGGGTGGTGTACCGGTGACGGCCGAGACGCCCGGGATCCGGGTCCTCATCGTGGACGACCAGCCGCTGGTCCGGCGCGGTCTGTCGCTGATCCTCTCGCCGGACCCCGCCTTCGAGGTGGTGGGCGAGGCCGGGGACGGCGAGCAGGCGGTCGCGCTCGCCCACCGGCTGCGCCCCGACGTCGTGGTGATGGACATCCGGATGCCGGTCCTGGACGGGGTCGCCGCGACCGAGGAGCTGGCCCGCACCCTGCCCGAGTGCCGGGTCCTCGCGCTCAGCACCTTCGACATGGACGAGTACGTGGTGGCCGCGCTGCGCGCCGGCGCGCACGGGTTCCTGCCCAAGGACGTCTCGCCGGAGGACCTCGCCGCGGCGATCCGCACCGTCCGCACCGGGGAGGCGGTGGTCGCCCCGCGCCTGCTCACCCGGCTGATCTCCGCCTACGTCCGGGCGCCGCTCGGCGCCCAGCCGCCGCCCGCCGTCGCCACGGGGGAGCTCACGCCCCGCGAGGTGGAGGTGTGGCGGCTGATGGCCACCGGGCTCGACAACGCCGGGATCGCCCGGGTCATGGACATCAGCCACTCCACCGTGAAGAACCACATCACCAGCCTGTTCGGCAAGCTCGACGTGCGCGACCGCGCGCAGGCGGTCATCGCGGCCTACGAGTCCGGCCTGGTCACCGCCCGTACGGGGGGCGGCGACCAGGCCGGCGGGGGGAGTTAGCCCGGCGGGCCCCGCCCGGCATCGCCCGGCGGCAGGTGGGCCCGGCTCCCGCCGCGGCCCGGATCCGGCTTCCCGAGCCCTGACCCCTCCCCCTCCGCGCGCGGGGGCCCCGGCGGCTACATGCCGAGCAGCGTGCGCCGGGCGTAGGCCCGCGCGTCCCGCAGCGGCTTGAGCGCGAGCCTGAGCAGCGGCAGCGGATTGTCGTCGCCGGCGATCCGGTTGGTGCTCAACTCACCGCAGGACAGGCACTGGTGGACGATCATCCACTCGCCGTCGGCGCGGACGGACATGCCCAGCGGCTCCATCCGGCCCCGGCAGTCGGCGGCCCGGTCGCCCGGGACCCGGCGGTCGACGTGCAGGCTGGCCAGGCAGTTCGGGCAGTGGTTGCGGTGCGCGGTGCCGGGGGCGTCCAACGGGACGTCCAACCGGCAGCCGACGCACCGGAAATCGTTCGCCCGGTGCCCGCCCCGGGCGTGCAGCACGTCCTTGGGTCGCTGCCGGCGGCGGTGGCCGCGGTCGTTCCCCTGTCGTGGCATGGTCGTGCCCCCTCTCGTGTACGGCGGTTCAGAGGGACCCGAACGCTTCCAGCGGGAACGGCGGTTGGGCCAGCGGCCGGACGGCGACGCGCATCAGGATGAGCTGGTTGTCGTCCGGGCAGACCGGATTGGACGTCAACTCGTCGCAGCGCACGCAGCGGTGGACGATCATCCAGTCGCCGGTGCGCAGCACCGCGATGGCGATCGGCGACATCCGCCCGTGGCACTCGCTCGGGCCGCCCTCGACATGGTCGACGACATGCCGCGAGTGCAGGCAGGACGGGCAGTGGTTGCGCCGCGCGCCGTCGCCGGCGAACGTGGACACGGTCAGGCCGCACCACGCGCAGGCGAAGGTGGCGGTCTTCTGGGCACTACTGGTGGTGCTGGAGGTGCTGGACACCCGGGGTGCTCCTTGCTGGAGGTCAACGATGACAGCAAGAGCAGGCCGAGCGGCCTCGACGACGATCCGTCAGGCAGTGTGGCGAGGCGCACTCGGCGCGGTCCGGGACATCAAGACACCCTCTCGAAGGGCACGGCGGCCCACAGCTGAAGCGAAACGGAGCGGCGAGCGTAACAACCCCGCCGCCACCGCTGCCACCGGTTTATCCGGCCCCCGTCAGGCGGGTGCGCCGAGGATGAGCGGGTCGCGGGCGAGGTCGGACAGGAGGGCGTCCAGCTTGGCGCGGTCGACGGAGGGCATCAGGAAGACGTGCACGTAGCCGCGCAGGGTGGCCGGGTCGCCGGGGGTGGTCAGGACGTTCTCGCAGGACAGCGACCACTTGGCGACCAGGTCGGCGCTGGGCTTGCGGAAGCGTACGGTGATCGCGCCGGGGGTGCGGGCCGGCCACAGTTCGGCGCCGGTCTCCTGCTCCAGTTCGCGCAGACGGCGTTCCAGGTGGGCGGCCAGGTCCTGGGAGCGGCGGATCCGGTCGACCTGGTCGCGGTAGGAGTGCCGGGACAGGTGGTCCCAGAGCACCAGCGGGGAGAAGCCGTTGCGGGAGCCGGCGAAGGTGCTGTCCGGCGCGCCGATGTACTCGGGCTGGGTGGGCGGTTCGAGCTGGTACTTGGCCTTCGTCATGAAGACGCCGCACGGCCACGGCACGCCGGCCCACTTGTGGCCGCTCATCGCGATCGAGGCGACCAGGTCGACCTCCCCGCCGGAGCGGCTCGGCAGGGTGAGGCCGAAGTCGAACTCGGGTGCGCCGGCGCCGGGTTCCGGCGCCCAGCCGTACGCCGCCGGGTCCTCGGCGGCCAGCCGCAGGAACGGCGCGTACCCGGCGCCGAGCGCGCCGTCGACGTGGATCCAGAAGCCCCGGCGCCCGTTGCCGCCGGCGTCCGGGAGCAGGCCGTGCCGTTCGAAGACCGGCAGCAGCCGTTCGCACGCGCCGCGGACGTCGTCGTGGGCGCCCTTGAACGTGCTCCCGAGGTTGAAGTTGACGAAGACCGGGTGGCCCTTCGCCGCGAAGAACTCCACCAGCACCGCCAGTTTCTCCGCGTCGACGGCGCCGGGGCCGTCCCAGGAGTGGCCGGACGGGCCGGGCAGCGAGGGCACCTCGGCGGGCCAGTCGCCGCCGAGCGGGCACTGGCCCGGGTAGTCCGCGGTGCCGACCGCGTGGAAGGTGTCGACGCCCAGCACCCGGACGGCCTTGGCGAAGGAGTAGTGGGTGTCCTCCGAGTAGAACGCCACCGGGCGGGGCGCGCCGGGCCGGGTCAGGTAGTCGCGGGCGTTCCAGAGGGCGTACATGTTGCCCTCGGTCGAGCCCATGGAGAGCATGTAGCCCCAGTACGACTCGGGGTCGGCCGGGTCGTACGGGCGCCCGGCGTGCCAGAGGCGCGCGTAGTAGTCGAGCACGGCGCGTTCGACGACCTTGGTGTTCGGCTTGTAGCCGCCGCTCTGGAACGGGTCGCCGAGGTTGTTGATGTTGCTCAGCATGAAGCGGGCGAGGTCGAGGGCGCTGCCCGCGAGTTCCTGGGTGGCCTGGTAGCCGACCAGGTGCCGGCGCTTGCGCGTCAGGTAGCCGTCCATCCGGTCGAGGGCGCGCAGCCGCTCGCCGTCGGTGAGCCCCTCGGCGGGTATCGCGAAGTCCCCGCTCTCCGGCGCCGCGTCGATGTGGACCGGGGCGGCGGGGCGGACGGTCGTGGGGCTCATGGGTGCGGCGCTCCGGGGTCGCTGGGGGACGGGTGCGGCGCGGGTCCGCTCGACCGCCAGGATGGAACTTTCGACCGCCTCGGCGAAAGTCTTCCGCAGAACATTCGGAATCGTCCGCGTCGATGTTGCGGATCTGCGGCCCGGTCGGCGACCCTGAGCGGCGTGCCGAATTATCCGCAGGCCCCCCGGGCGCCCATCGACGACACCGACCGCGCGATCCTGCGCGTCCTCGCCGAGAACGCCCGGACGCCGAACAACGCGCTCGCCGAGGCCGTGAGCATCGCCCCCTCGACGTGCCTGGCGCGGGTGCGGGCACTGCGCGAGCGCGGCGTCATCCGCGCCTTCCGGGCGGAGATAGACCCCGCCGCCATCGGGCTGCCGTTGCAGGCGATGATCTCGGTCCGGCTCCGGGCCCACACCCGTGAGCAGAACGAGAGCTTCCGCGGCACCGCCCCCGACCTGCCGGGCGTCCTCGCGGTGTTCCACATGGCCGGGTCCGACGACTACCTGCTGCACGTCGGGGTGGCCGGCCCGGAGGAGCTGCGCGACTTCGTCGTGGACCACCTGACCACCCACCCCGCGGTGGCGCAGACCCGGACCAATCTGATCTTCGAGCAGCTCCCGGGCCGCCGGTACCTGACGGGCGGCTGAGGCCGGTCGCCGTCCCATGGGGCGACCGCGCCCCACGCCCCCGCCCACGCCCCGCCCGCACGCCCCGCCCGCACGTCCGCCCGCGCGTCCGCTCAGCCCATCGTCTTCGCCCCGTCCAGCGCCTCCCGGATGATGTCGGCGTGCCCGGCGTGCTGCGCCGTCTCGGCGATGACGTGCAGCAGCACCCGCCGGACCGACCAGGCGGCCCCGGGCTCGAACCACGGCGCCGCCGGCAGCGCATGGGCCTGGTCGAGGTCCGGCAGGCTCGCCACCAGCGCGTCCGTCTCGGCGGCCACCCGCTCGTAGGCGGCGAGCAGCCCGGCCAGGGTCTCGTCCCCGGCCATCCGGAACTGGCCCGTCCAGTCGACCGGCTCGGCCTCCATCGCCGCCGCGCCGCCGACGGCGAACCGCATCCAGCGCGCCTCCGTCCCGCTGACGTGCTTGATCAGCCCGCCCAGGCACAGCTCGCTGACCGTGGTGCGCCGGGCGGCCTGCTCGTCGGTGAGGCCGCGGGCGGTGTACCGCAGGAAGCCCCGGTGCTTGTCGAGCGTCTGCAGCAGGTCCGCCCGCTCCCCGTGGAGCGCGGTGGCGCCGGAGGTCACTCCGCCACCATGGACGGCACGTCCCCGGCCGTCCGGCCGAGGTCGATCACGCCGAAGGCCGCGCCCTGCGGGTCGCCGACGGCCGCGAACCGGCCGAACGGGCTGTCCATCGGGCCGAAGTACAGCTTCCCGCCGCGCTCGGTGATCCTGGAGATCGTGGCGTCGCAGTCGTCCACCGCGAAGTACACGCTGAGGTAGTTCGGCGCCTCGGGCGGCAGGTCCTTCGGGCCCGCCTTCATCCGGCCGAGCACCGGCTGCTCCCGGACGCTGTAGATCTTGTAGTCGACCTCCCCGGCCTCCATCCGCTTCACGGCGTAGGGGAAGACCGCGGGGAAGAAGCCGTCCGCGGCGGCCCCGTCGCGGGTGACCACCTCGGCCCAGGTGTAGGCGCCCGACGCGCCCTGCTTCTCGAAGCCCTCGTGGGTGCCGGACTGCCAGACGCCGAAGACGACGCCCGCCGGGTCCTTGGCGATCACCATCGAGCCGAACTCGCCGACGGTCATCGGGCCCATCAGCACCTCGCCGCCGTTGCCGCGGATCTTCTCGGCGGTGCCGGCGGCGTCGGGCGAGGCCAGGTAGAGGCACCAGGCGGAGGTCACCTCGCCCTGCTGGTTCGGCATCGGCGGGACGATCGCGGCGACCGCCTTGCCGTCGGAGTAGGCCTGGGTGTAGTTGCCGTACTCGGTCGAGGACTCGCCGAAGGTCCAGCCGAGCACATCGCCGTAGAACGCCTTGGCGCCCTCCAGGTCGGCGAACATCGCGTCGGCCCAGCAGGGCGTTCCCTCGGGTAGCGCAACCATGACGAAGCCCTCTCGTGTGACGTTTTGTCCCGATTTGCCACCCTAGTCAGTCCCCCACCCGTCCGCGCGCGCAGAAAGGCGGCGGCCCGCCGGGGGCCGGAACCCCCGGTGGACCGCCGCACACCTCCGTGCCGGACCGCTACCCGACCGCGCCGACCGCACCCGCCACCGAGGCCGCCGACGTCCCCAGCCCGGTCGGCCGCACCAACAGGGCACCCACCACCCCGCCGCCCGGCTCGGCGGCCTCCGCCGCGACGGCGACCGGCACCCCGGCCGCCCCCCGCCCGAAGTGCCGCAGCAGGTCCTCCTCCCGGTACCGCCGGCAGCCCTGGTGCCAGCCCAGGATCCCGGCGAGCCAGTTCTCCAGCTCCTTGACGTACCCGGCGAGCACCGCCCGCGCCGGCCCGTCCAGCCCGAAGTCGGCGAACAGCACCGGGAACTCCTCGGCCACCACGTGCCGGAACTGGTCGAGCCGCGCGTGCATGAGGTCGTCGACGATCCGCACCGCCGCCGGGTAGTCGCAGTTGAAGAAGTTCTGCACCACCAGGACGGCGTTGTGCACCTCGCCCTCGAACTCGATCTCCTTCTGGTACGAGAACAGGTCGTTCATCAGGCAGGCGTAGTCGGCGGCCGCGTTCTCCAGTGAACGCATCGGGCCGCTCGCGTAGACCTCGCCCGGCACGACGTTCCCGTGCGCCAGCCGCGAGAGGGCCATCGTGAGGTCCGAGCCGAAGGTGGAGCGGCGCATCTCCAGGTAGTCGACCGGGTCCGGGATCCGGTTCTGCACCTGGTTGTTGAGCTCCCAGATCCAGCTCAGCGTCATCTTCTCGACGGCCGCCCGCAGCCTGCCGCGCGCCTCGGCGGCCATCGGTCCGGCGGTCCGCTCCCAGAGGTCGGCCAGCCCACGCTCCAGTGCGGTGAGCGGCTCCGCGCCCGGCTCGCCGTCGACCGCCATGAGCAGCTGGAAGCGCGTGTGCAGGGCCTTGGCGCCGGCCAGGTCGCCGGTCCGGCCGAACGCCACCGGGAAGTAGTCGTCCGCGTAGGTGCCCCAGGCCAACCAGTCGGTGGTGCGGTCGAGTTGCTCGGCACTGGCGTCCGGGTGGATGCCGGCCGCACAGAGCGCGAGGTCGTAGTCGGCCATGCTCTCGGCGGTCCACAGGCCCGCGGTCGGGTCGTCCGGCCGGATCTCCAGCAGGCCCATCCGCCCGGCCCACTCGATCGTGTGCAGCCGCGAGGACTCCAGGTACGGACTCGGGTCGACGGTGAACGGCAGCCGGAACTCCGGTAGTTGAGAAGGCCCGACGGCCTGGAACGGCACATGGGCGTGCGACCGCGCCCGCCGCACCCCCGGGTCGACGTCCCCGCGCGAACCCCCGACCGGGCCCGTCCCGGGGGACTCCAGCGACGCGCCCGGACCCGCCGCCCCGCGCAGGGCACCCAGCAGCGCCGCCACCGGCGACTCCCCGACCGTCGGCGCCCAGGCCTTCGTCACCGGCCCGGACCGGCTCAACGAGCCCAGCTCGCCCGCCAGATCGTCCAGCGCCCCGCCCGGCTTCAGCACGTCCAGCGCGGACGTCCCCACCCCGCCGATCGCGAACGGGTCCCACCAGGTGGCCTCACCCGCCGCCGCCCCGCCGCCGTTCATGTACCGGCTGGAGCGCAGGTGCCACTCGTGCCCGCCGGCCTGCCAGTCCTGCAGTCCCTTGACGTAGGACAGCACCCGGGCGCAGCCGTCCGGGTCCAGCCCGGTGTCCGCGAAGAGCTGCGGCAGCTCGGTGAACACGGTGTTCTCGAACTGCTGGAGGCGCGCGGTGAGCAGGTCGTTGACGGCGTCCGCCGCCTGCTGCGTGGTGCACTCCAGGAACTTCTCCAACACCAGGACGCCGTTGCTGAGTTCGCCCTCGTCCTCGACCTCGCGCTGGTAGGAGAACAGGTCGTTGCGCAGGTGGACGGCGTCCGCGAAGGCGTCCATCAGCACCCGCAGCGGCCGCGAGCCGGACACCGCCGCCGGCACCTCCGCCCCGGCCGCGTACTCGATCAGCCCGGCCGACCAGGGCGCGCCGCCCACCTTGCGGCGCATCTCGATGTACTCGACGGGGTTGGCGAGCCGGCCGGCGTTGATGTTGGCGAGTTCCCAGAGCGACTCGTTGAGCAGGTTGCGGGTGCTCTCCGCGAACCGCACCCGCCAGTCCTCGCCCATCGACGGCACGGTGCGCCGCCAGAGGTCCGCCAGTCCGGCCTCGACCGGGTTGGCGGGCTCGGGCACGGCGGCGTCCGGGTCGGCCGGCATGAACAGCGGCAGCCGGTCCAGGTACGCCTTGCCGCCCTCCCGGTCGTTGGTGCGCTTGAAGACCTCCAGGAAGTGGTCGTCGAAGAAGAACACCCAGACGTACCAGTCGGTGACCAGTGACAGCGCCTCCGCCGACGCGTCCGGATGGGTGTACGCGCAGAGCAGCCCGTAGTCGTGCGCGTCCAGGTCCCGCTGGGTCCAGATCCCCGATCCCTCCAGCATGCCCATCTCCCGGGCCCATCCGGAGGAATGGGCCCGGGCCTCGTCGAGATGCGGGTTGAGCCGCGCCGGGTGCGGCACGTAGAAGGACGGCAGTTCGAACGGCTGGGACACCGGGCGAGCCTTTCTGGACGCGTCGACGAGGCCGACTCAGCTTTACCCGAGTTCAACGATCTCAGCCGGAGAACCGGAACAGTCATATGAGTTAGGTCAGTTCACTCGAACATTTGCCCAATCCGCCGCCCCGACTAGCTCATTCGTGCGACTGATCGGCCCCACCCCACCCTTCCTCGGCCCCGCTCCCCGGCCCCCGCGGGTCTCCGTTGACGGAACCGCGCAGCACCTCCCACGCCGAGGTGACCGGTCCGGCATCCGCGGTGCCGGCGGGCCGCACCGGACCCACCGTGAACACCCGCTGCCCCGGCACTCCGCCGGGGCCGTCCGGCGCCGCCGCCTCCTGCGGGGGCGCCGCCGCGCCCCCGCCGTCGTCCCCGAGGCTCTCCCGGATCCGCGCCGCCTCCTCGGGCCGGCCCGCCACCTCGGTGATCTGGGCCACCCGGAGGGCGTAGACCGTTCGGTCGTCGCCCTCCGCCAGCCTGATGTCGCGCATCAGGCTGTTCAGCGGGCCGACCACCGAGGGCCCCCGGTCCTGCGACCCCACGGGCCCTGGCACCGGCCCCGGCGCCGCGGCCGGACCGCCCCCGGCGGCCGCCGCCACCGGAGTGACGCCGTTCAGGAACGGCACCTCGCTCCCCCGGCCCGCCCCCGACGCCAGCAGGTGCTCGTACAGCGCGTCCACCGCCTCGTCGTTGGCCGCCGCCGCGAGCTGCGCCAGCGGCCCGATCATGTCGACCGCGCCCCGCACCTCCGCGTCGTTCCGCGCCAGCCACCACACCACCGCGCTGCCCGGCGACTTGAGCACGTCCTCACCGAGGTACGTGCGCTTGCTCCGCTCGTAGCGCCGCTCGTGCTCCCACACCTCCTCCGCCTTGCGGACCTCCGCGAGCTTGTCCAACCGATCGCGGTCCGCCGTCGGCAGCGTCAGGGTGACCTGCCCGGCCATCGCCACCACGATCCCGGAGGGGTCCGGGCTCGGGGTGCCCAGCACACCGTCCAGCCGGTGCTGGACCAGTTCCGGCCGCCCGGGGTGCTCGCGCTCGGTCACCGACCTGGCGCGGGCCAGCACCGCGTCGACCGCCAGGCTGTCCGGCGCGGCGTGGGAGAGGCCGCCCGGGCCGCCCGGCGCCCGCCACCACACCGTCGCCGAGAAGAGGAAGTCGTAGTCCGGCACGGCGCTCGGCAGCGCCACCCCCGTCACCGAGGTCGTCCGGTAGGGCTGCTCGACCGGCGGTTCCGGGGCCGGGACGCGCAGCGGCTCCGGCTCGGGGGCCGGCGGCGGCGGGAGCACCGGCGGAGGCCCGGGCCGCCCCCCGGTGGCCGCGGTCAGCAGCACCAGCAGCACCACCGCGGCGGCCGCCGCCGCCCAGAGCCAGGCC
The DNA here is from genome assembly GCF_042957205.1 of Kitasatospora sp. NPDC008115. Lineage (NCBI taxonomy): Bacteria > Bacillati > Actinomycetota > Actinomycetes > Kitasatosporales > Streptomycetaceae > Kitasatospora > Kitasatospora sp. NPDC008115. The sequence goes on from NZ_JBIBHU010000001.1 coordinate 498,174, forward strand.
GGCCATCCCAGCCCCAGCCCCAGCGCGGCGGGCACCGCTCCGGCGGCGACGGCCAGCGCCGCCGTGCGCGTGTTCTCCATGGAGCTCACCTGGTCCTCTCCTCGGACCGCAGCACGCCGGCCGGGTCCCCCGACTCGATGCCCTGCGCGATGTCGATCTTCTGCCAGAACCGCGCCGCCACCCCGGCCCGCGCGGACCGCTCGTCCCGGGGCCCGCCGGCGACCCACTCGTGGCCGGTCAGGTAGAGGCGGGTGAGCCTCTCCGGCCGCGCCTCGGCGGCCTCGACCAGCACGTCCATCAGCCGCTCGCCGGCCGGCGGTTCCGCCCGGGCCGCCGACAGCCACCGGTGTACCGCCTCCGCCCACTGCTCCCGGCGGGCCACCGCCAGGACCTTGGCCCAGGTCACGGCCAGCGCGTCGGCCGGCACCCAGCGCGGCGGCGGTGGCTCGCCCACCAGGTCCAGGAAGAGCCGGACGTCCGCCGTGGCCGCCCCCTGCGCCGCCAGCCCGTCCCAGAACCTGGCCAACAGCTTCAGGTACAACCGCCGGTCCTGCCGGACGAGTTCGTACAGCGTCTCGCGCACCTCGGCCGGGCCGTTGCGGCCGGTCCGGCGCGCCAGGTGGTGCAGCCGGACGAGGGCCTGGTCCGGGTGCGTGCGGGCCATCACCTCTCCGCAGGCCCTGGCCAGCACCCGGGCCGCGGCCGGCGAGACCTGGCCGGTCGCCCACTCGTAGATCTTGGAGCGGAAACCGGCGCCGTACCGCTCGTGTTCGAGTCCGAGCCGGAGCACGGCCAGCGCCTCCTCCGAACGCCGGGGCTCGGCGGCCCACTCGCCCGCGAGCCGGTGCAGCGTCCGCCAGTCGGCCGCCCGCAGGCTCTGCTCGGTGAAGCGCTCGACCAGCCGCCGCCGGTCCTGCGTCCCCAGCGCGGGGTGCGGCGAGCGGACGGCGTCCTCCACCCACCGGCCGAGCCCCTCCCGCAGGCCGGGGAGGTACGTCCAGAAGTGCGTGCGGACGGCCGCGTCGTACGCCAGCGCGACGAAGCGGATCCGGCCGCGCGCGTCGACCTCCAAGGACGGCAGGGCCTTCAGCCGTTCGGCCAGGTCGGCCCGCTCCAGCAGCGGCTTCTCGTCCGGGGTGTGCGGGACGAGGCCGAGCAGCCGGTCGGCGTGGTGGAAGACGGCGTCCGCGGAGGCGCCGGCCAGCATCGCCGCCGACAGCAGCAGCGCGCGCTGCGGGCCCGATTCGAGCGCGGCGATCCGCTGGGCCACCTCCCCGGCGCGGTCGCTGAGCGCGCCCAGCGCCTGGCCGAGCCACTCGGCGGCCGGTGCGGCCGGATCCGCCGACCTCGCCTGGGCCACCAGGGCGGCGAACCGCTGCACATCGCGCATCGCGAAGTCGCGCAGATGGGCCGTGAGTTCGGCCCCGAGCAGGTCGTCCGGGGCCAGCCGGACCTGATCGCTCTCCAAGTGCCGGCGCAGGACCGCCAGTTCACGCGGCCGCCCGATCGCGGCCACCAGTTGCCGCAGCGCGGGCAGCAGCAACTCCTGGTCCGCCGACGGCAGGACGGCGACCATCCGGGCGCCCGCCTGCTCCACCCGGCCCCAGTAGCCGTACAGCAGCGCCTGGGCCGCCTCGTAGTCCTCCTCGGCGATGCTGGAGAGGTCCAGCAGCAGCCGGTCGCCGGCCTCCGGGACCGTGCTGTCCTCGTTCTCCCGGGAGAACGACAGCTCGACGAACGAGGCGGCCGGGTCCTGCGGCTCGTGCAGCAGCATCACCGCCGCCGTCCGCCGTCCGCTGCCGGGCGGCCCGGCCAGCAGGACGGTGGTACCGGGCCGCTCCAGCCGGGTCCGCGCCTCGCCGAAGCCCTGCGGCGGGACGAACCGCTCCCGCAGCCAGAGCCGGTGGTCGAGGGCCACCCGGGACGGGGCCACCCTGGGGCGGGGCGGGCGGAAGTCGCCCCCGAACACGTTGTACTGCGGGCCGGGCCCGGTGTGGGTCGGCCCACGTGCCTCGTCGATCCGGATACCGCCGTCGGTCACCGGTCCCGGTCCTCGCGTTCGGTCCGCCGGCCGCCGAACCACTGCTGGGCCGTCCCGCGCTCGACGTAGTTGCCGCCGTCGCCGTTGAACTGCACGCCGCCGCTGCGCAGGTCGTTGTGCTGCGTGCCGTTGCCGCTGTTCACCGGACCGCTCGCGTTGTTGATGAAGGTCCCCACGTCCCCTCCGACGTTGCCGATGCCGCCGCTCTGGCGGTGGGTGTAGTCCCCGGCCTGGACGACGCTGCCGTCCACCCGGCCGACCCGGTTGCGGACGTCGCCGGACGCCTCCGCGCTGCGGGCGATCTCCCGCTCCGCCTCGGCGAGCCGGGGCACCGCCTCCGCGAGGTCGTCGCCGATCCGGGCCAGGTCGCCGTCCGCGTTGCGGGTGTCCAGCCGGCGGTACTGGCAGTCGGCCAACTCGGCCAGCTCGGGCGGCAGATCGTGCCGGCTGAGCCGGGTCGCCCGGCCGATCAGGACCGGGACGACGAGGGCGCCGCTCTCGAAGGCCTCGACGATCTCCCGCCGGGTCCAGTCCTCCGGGTCGTCCAGCGCCCGGGAGCCGTCCGCGGTGCGGGCGTCGGCCCAGCGCTCGCCGATCACGGCGACCAGCACGCTGCTGCGGCGCACGGCGGTCAGGAGTTCCTGCGGGAAGCGGCGGCCGACCTTGATCGACTTGCTGGCGCGGAACACCCGCTCGCTGCCGAACCGCCGGGAGAGCTCGCGTTCGATCAGGGCGGCGCCGGTGTCCTCGTCGCTGCTGCGGTAGTTCACGAAGATGTCGGGCATGGCGGAATCACCTCTCCGGTGAATGGGTGCCGTGGACGGCCGGACGGGTCGGCGCCGGGGAAGCGCGACCGCGGGGTCCTCAGGACCTGGGGTGCAGTGCGGCGGCGAGCGCGGGCTGGAGGTCGCGCACCGCCCGGTTGGCCCGGAACCGGGACAGCTCGCGGTCCAGCCGGGCGACGTCGGTCGCGATCGTGGCGGAGCGCAGCCCGGGGACCAGCGGGAGCAGTCCGGCGGCGAGCTCGCAGGCGTGCTCGACCTCGCCGGCCGCCGCGTGGGCGAGGGCGCGCCGCAGGCCGTACCGGGCGCGGGTGCGCACCGCGTGCGCGGGGATCCCGGCGCACTCGCGGTCGAGCACCTCGGCGGCCCGGGCGGGGCGGCCGAGGTCGTACAGGCACCAGCCGGTGACCACGGCCGCGGGGTCGGTGAGGTTGCCGGTGCCGAGCACCGGTCCGCCGCCACCCCCGTCGGCGGCGGACCGGGCCAGCAGCTCGCGCGCCCGGTCGAGGCTGCGCAGGCTGGCGGTGTGGTCGCCGGCCAGGGCGTGCCCCTGGGCCTCCCGCTGGGCGGCGAGCCCGCGGATGCGCGGCGGCAGCCGGCCGTCCCGGACGACCGGGCCGACCAGGCCGACGGTGGCGGCGGCGTCGCCCGCGTAGAAGGTGATCAGGGCGCGGCGGACCAGGGTGTACGAGCCGAGGTCCCGGTCCTCGCCGCCCTCCGCCAGCTCGACGGCGCGGGCGGTCCACCAGAGCGCGGACGGGTCGTCCCCGGACTCCTGGGCCATCCAGCCGGCGAACTCGGCGTACCGCGCGGCCAGGCCGAGCAGTTGGACGCGGGCCACCGCGTCGGCCTGGAGGGCGAGTTCGCGCAGGGTGTGGGTCTGCACGGTGAGCATCGGCAGCAGCAGGGCGGGGTCGGTGCTCTGGCCGAGCAGGCGCATGTGGTCGAACTGGCTGCGGAAGATCTCCGCCGGCGAGGCGCCCGCCCCGAGCGCCTCCCGGAACGCCTCCCGGGGCCCCTCCCCGGCCTCGGCGCGGCCCGCCCCGACCATGCCCGCGACGCCCGCCCCCAGCACGGACGTCGCACCGGCGGCGAGCAGTTGGCGCCGCCCGAGCCCGCCCGGCCAGCGGACGGCGTCGCGGTCGACCCGCAGGAGCACGGGGTCCTCGTCGGCCGCGGCCACGCCCACCCCCCTTCCGCGCCCGGCGGTTCCCTCGGGCGGCGCCAGTCTCTCCAGCTCGCCGCCGGCGCCGAGTTGGGCGTCGCAGCGGCGGGCCAGGTCGGGCGGCGGGGCCTTCTGGCCGCGCTCGATCTTGCTGAGGTGGCCCTTGCTGTAGTTGAGCAGCTCCGCGAGCCGGGTGAGCGTCAGCCCGGCCGCGAGCCGCCGCCTGCGCAGCTCGGGACCGAACCCACCCGCGGGCGAACTGGACGTGCGCATGCCAACCCCCTCTTCGGAAACTCCGGCCCGCTTTCGTCATCCGGGGACCGGAAGCGGACTCTCCCCTGCCTCCGCCAAGAATGGTGACACGCACACCGCCAGGCCGAACGGGGATTGCGGGCGTTTCCCGTTTCCTCTTTTCCGGCGTGCCGACAAATTGGCTACTCGCCTTGCGGACAAACCGAGTTGCCCCCCGACCGGTGAATTCGCGACCCGGCCGCCCGCGGTCGAATGGCCTCGAACACCGAACCGCCCGCGCGACGGCACGCGCCCCCGCGCCGACCGGCGGGCCCGGCGGCCGGATCCGCCCAGGCCGGCCCTACTTGACCTCGGGTCAGGAGCGGGCCACGCCGCGGCACCACACGCTCCGGCAACGAACCACCCCTTGGTTCCAAGGAATCACCGGGTCATGGCGTGTTGACGCCGTCCCCTCCTCGCCCGTCCAGCAGACTGGGCGCGACCCGAGTCCACGCTCCGAGGAGGTCATCCCATGAACGTCACCGTGCGGCTCGCACAGCAGCCCGAGGCCGACGAACTGCTCGGACGGAGCCCGCTCGCCGCGCTCGTCGGGATGCTGCTGGACCAACAGGTGCCCATGGAATGGGCGTTCACCGGGCCGCTCACGATCGCGCAGCGGCTGGGCCACAAGGATCTCGACGCGCACGAGATCGCCACCTACAACCCGGAGGAGTTCGTCGCGCTGTTGTGCGAGAAGCCCGCCGTGCACCGGTATCCGGCGGCGATGGCGAAGCGCGTGCAGCAGCTCTGCCAGTTCCTGGTGGCGCAGTACGACGGGGACGCGGGCGCGCTGTGGAAGGACGTCGCGACCGGGCGCGAGCTGCTCAGCCGGCTCAACGCCCTTCCGGGGTTCGGGAAGCAGAAGTCGCAGATCTTCCTCGCGCTGCTCGGCAAGCAGTACGGCGTACGGCCGGAGGGCTGGCGGGAGGCGGCCGGGCTGTACGGCGAGGAGGGGTCGTTCCGCTCGGTCGCGGACATCACCGGCCCGGAGTCGCTGGAGCAGGTGCGCGCCACCAAGCAGGAGGTGAAGCGCGCCGCCAAGGAGGAGAAGGCCGCGAAGGAGGCCCAGGCGAAGGCCAAGGTCCGCGCCTGAGCCCCCGGGCGCGTGCCTCGGCCGCTCCGCCGCCGGCCGAAAACCCGTTGCCCGCGCGGCGTACCGCACGCGACGCTCGTCCCATGACCGACGCCGCCGCCCCCGCCGTGTCCGCGCTCTTCGCCCGCGACGGCCGCCTGATCGCCGTGCCGCGGCGGGCCGCCCGCCGTGCCCAGCTGCTCGACCACCTCGCCCGTACGCTCTTCGAGCCGGACCGCTCCTACACCGAGCCCGAGGTCAACGACGCGCTGCGGACGGTCCACGACGACTTCCCGGCCCTGCGCCGCCACCTCGTCGAGGGGCGGCGCCTCACCCGCGCCAAGGACGGCAGCAGCTACCGGCGCGCCGCGGCGTAGCGTCCGCCGCGCCCGGGCCCGCCCTCAGCGCAGCCGCCGCCAGTCGTAGCGGTCGCGGATCTCCCGGACGAAGTAGCGCCCGCGGCTCCCGGCCGCCATCAGTTCGCGGTGCACCCGCCCCGGCACGGCCAGGTACGCGTAGACGCCGCCGGCCGTGAACTCCAGCTCCAGCACGCGCCGCGCGGCGTCGTACCCGACCGAGCGCAGCGCCGAGGAGTCCACCGGCGTACGGTTCATCGCCCTCCCAGTGTGCGCACGTCGGCCCCGGCCGCGCATGCCGCGCGACCGGGGCCGACGTGGTCCGCAGGACTCGGCGCCCTACGCCAGGACCGGCTCCCGCTCGGCCTCCTCGACGGCGGCCGGGACGGCGTGGCCGGCGTCCTTGCGCCGCCCGGGCAGCGCGAACATCAGCAGGAACACCACCCCGAGCACCCCCAGCACCCACCACATCGCGTGCTGGAACGCCCCGACGAACGGCTCACCGGCCACCGTCCCGTCCGGCACCGCGCCGAAGAACGCCACCGACACCAGGCCCAGGCCGAGCGCCAGGCCCACCTGGTTGACCGTGTTGATCAGCCCGGACGCCGACCCGGCGTGCTCCCGCGGGACCTCCGCCAGCACCGCGTCCGTGATCGGCGCGACGATCAGGCCCATCCCGACGCCCATCACCACCAGCGGCAGCGCCATCTGCCAGGGCGAGATGCCGGTGCCGTACCGGTGCGCCTCCCCGATGTAGACGAGCACGCCGAGCGCCATCACCAGCGCGCCCGCCTGGAGCACCTTGCGCCCGAACCGGGGGACGAGCCGCTGCACGGAGACGCCGGCCGCCGTCGAGACCGCGATCGAGAACGGGATGCCGGTCGCCCCGGCCTTCAGCGGGCTCCAGCCGAGGCCCAGCTGCATGTAGAGGGTCCAGACCAGGAAGAAGATCCCGGAGACCACGCCGAAGGTCAGCTGGACGCCGATGCCCGCCGCGAAGGACTTCACCCGGAACAGCGACAGCTCCACCAGCGGCGAGCCGTCCCGCCGGGTCTTCACCCGCTCGTAGGCGACGAACAGCGCGAACACGGGCAGGCTGCCGGCCATCGTCAGGTGGCCCCAGAGCGGCCAGCCGGCCTCCCGGCCGTGGGTCAGCGGGTAGATCAGCATCAGCAGTCCGGCGCTGGCCAGCAGCACGCCCGGCAGGTCGAGCCGCAGGGCCCGCTCGGCCTTGGACTCGCCGATGAAGACCCGGCCGAGCAGCAGGCCAGCGATGCCGACCGGCAGGTTGATCAGGAAGATCGGACGCCAGCCGAGGCCGAAGAGGTCCCACTCGGTCAGCAGCGCGCCGATCAGCGGGCCGCTGACCGCGCCGAGCCCGACCACCGCGCCGAACAGGCCGAACACCTTGCCGCGCTCCTCCGCCGGGAAGGTCGCGTGCACGATCGACAGCACCTGCGGCACCATCAGGGCCGCCGTCCCGCCCTGGAGGATCCGCATCGCGACCAGCATCTCGGGGCCGCTCGCGAGCCCGCACAGCGCCGAAGCGATCGTGAAACCGGCTATGCCGACCAGGAACAGCCGCTTGCGGCCGTGGATGTCACCCAGCCGGCCACCGGTGATCAAGCCGATCGCGAAGGCCAGCGCATACCCGCCGGTCACCCACTGGACGGCGGAGAACGACGCGCCCGTGGACTCCTGGATGCTCGGGATCGCGATGTTCACGATCGTGACGTCCACCAGGTCCATGAACGAGGCCGTCATCACGATCGCCAGCGCGATCCACCTCCGCCGGTCCGCCACCCGGTCCGCCACCGGGTCCGCCACATCGGCCCTGTCCTTGCCCACCACACGCTCCTCGTCGCCGTTCCTCGTCAGCACGCCGGCGAAACTACGGGGCATCTAGGTCAGGTCCTGACCGCTACTTCCGGCACCCTGGTTCCCATGACGGACACTCCGGCACGACTCCTCAGCCTGCTCTCCCTCCTCCAGACCCCGCGCGAGTGGCCCGGCAGCGAGCTCGCCGACCGGCTCCAGGTCAGTCCCCGCACCATCCGCCGCGACATCGACCGGCTGCGCGAGCTCGGCTACCCGGTCGAGGCCACCATGGGACCGGTCGGCGGCTACCGGCTGGTCGCGGGCACCGCGATGCCGCCGCTGCTGCTCGACGACGAGGAGGCCGTGGCCATCGCGGTCGGCCTGCGCGCGGCGGCCGGACACACCGTGGTCGGCATCGAGGAGGCCTCGGTGCGCGCCCTCGGCAAGCTGCTCCAGGTGCTGCCCGCCCGGCTCCGCCACCGGGTCGCCACCCTCGACCGGGCCACCCTCCCGCTGCTCGGCGGCGACGGCCCGACCGTCGACCCTGAAGACCTCACCGTGCTCGCGGGCACCGTCACCAACCGCGAACGCCTGCGCTTCGGCTACCGGGCCGGCGACGGCGCCCAGACCCGGCGCCAGGTCGAACCGGAGCGGCTGGTCTCGGCCGGCCGCCGCTGGTACCTGGTCGGCTTCGACCTCGACCGGGACGACTGGCGGCTGTTCCGGGTGGACCGGATCAGCGAGCCGTTCGCCACCGGCGCCCGCTTCACCCCGCGCCCGCTCCCCGCCGAGGACGCCGCCGCGTACGTCGCGGGCAAGCTCCGCCGCCAGTCCCCCACCCCGACCCTGGACGCCACCCTCCACCTGCCCGCCGACGAGGTCCGTCACCGCCTCGGCGGCTACGGCGACGCCGACGAGATCGTGCCGGTCGACGAACGGAGCTGCCGCTTCCGCTCGCACACCGACGCCCTCGACTGGCTGGCCGTGCGCCTGCTCATGCTCGGCTGCGAGTTCGAGGTCCACTCACCGCCGGAGATGCACACCCGTCTCCGCGACCTCGCCGGCCGCGCGGCCCGCGCCGCCGGCTGACGATCGGCTCAGGCCTCCACCCGGTACCAGGCGTCGCCGGCCCGGAACCACAGCACGCCGTCCCGCCCGTACGCGCGCTCCTGGTCGAGCGCCCCGGGGAGCCGGAGCACACCGCGGCGCCGCTCCGCCCACCGGTCGCCGGCCGTCCGCCCGTACCAGGCCAACTCGCCGCCCAGGGTGAGGAAGACGCCCCGGTCGCCGGTGATCGCGAAGCCCAGCGGTTCCCGGAACGGGGACGGCACACTGCGCGAGATCCCGGCGGCCGGGTCGATCCGGGTGAGGAAGCCGACCAGTTCCTCCGAGTACCAGGCCAGCCAGGCCGCCTTGTTCTCGGTCGCCGCGGCCAGGCCCTCCAGCGGCCACTCGGGCAACTCGCCCTTGCCCGGGCGCCAGACCACCCGCCCGCCGGTGTCCGTCCCGATCAGTCCGGGGTGGGCCAGGGGGTGGTCGCCGTAGACGCCCTCGTCCCCGAAGGCCATCCAGATCCGGCCGTCGCGGTCGGTGGTGAGCGCCTGGAGGTCGTCACCGAGCGCGAGATCGCGGACCGGCCGTCCCTCGTCGTCGAGGACCACCGCGTTCGGCGACGTGTCGTCGTCCCCCCGACCGGCGCGGTGCGCGGCGACCAGCACCCGGTGGCCGGGCAGCAGCGCCAGATGCCCCGGCTCGACCGGCACCTGGACGAGCGACCGCCGCCGCTCGCCCCGGGCGGTCACCGTGACCAACTCCCCGTCGAACGGCGGCAGCACGGACCGGCCCTGCCCGTCCACCAGCAGCACCGCGAGAGCGCCGTCCGGACCGACCGTCCAGGCCACCGCCCGACGGCCGGCCCGGACGTCCTGCTCCGGCAGCCGCCACACCTCGGCGGCCGGGACGGTGGCCGGAGCCTTCGGCATCCGGGTCAGACCCCGTACTCGGCCGTGATGACGGCGCGCGCCAGGGTGTGGAAGGTGATGTTGAAGCCGACCTGGGCCGGCGGCGTGTCGGCCGAGACCTCCAGCGCGTCCACGTCGAGCGCGTGCACCGCGAAGGCGTAGCGGTGGGCCGGCCCGGGCGGCGGGGCGGCGCCGTCGTACTTGTTGCCCGGGAAGTCGTTGCGCCCGTGGAACGAGCGCTCCCCCGGCAGATCGGCGTCCGAGGCCCCGGCACCGCGCGCCAGCCCGGCGGTGTCGGCCGGCAGGTTGAGCGCCAGCCAGTGCCACCACCCGGACCCGGTCGGGGCGTCCGGGTCGTAGCAGGTCACGGCGATCGAGCGGGTCCCCTCCGGCAGCCCGGCCCAGGCCAGCTGCGGCGAGGCGTTGGCCCCGCCGTAGCTGAACTCCTCGGCCAGCGTCCCGCCCTCGGTGATGTCCTCGCTGGTCAGCGAGAAGGACGGCACCTGCGGCAGGAACTCGTACGGCAGCGGCGGACGCACGCTCATGGAGGGTCACCTCTCGGCACGGCGGGAAGGGGGCTGTCCGGGCCCGGATTCGGGCCGGCGGACAGGATGCACAGGATTCACCTTAGTGGGGTGACCAACCACCTTTCCCGGCCCTACAGTCGGGTTATGTCCCCGCGATTCGCCCGTCTGCTCCGCGACTCCCGCGCCGCGCTGTTCACGATGCTCGGTGCCCTGGCCGCCATCTGGGCGGTGCAGGTGGCGAACTGGCTCGACGACTACCGGCTCTCCTACGAGTACGGGGTGAGCTCCGGGCGGCTGGACGAGCTGCCGGACGTGCTCACCATGCCGTTGCTGCACTTCGGTTGGGACCACATCGAGGCCAACTCCTGGCCGCTGTTCGCGTTCGGGTTCCTGGCCGCGTACCGGGGGATGAAGCGGTTCCTGCTGGCGACGGTGCTGATCGTGGTGTCCAGCGGGCTCACGGTGTGGTTCTTCGAGCGGCCCGACGTGGTGACGGCGGGGGCCAGCGGGGTGGTGTACGGGTACTTCGGCTACGTGGTGCTGCGCGGGGTGTTCGACCGCAATCTGGTGGACACCGCGATCGGTGTGGTCGTGGCCGCGGTGTACTCGTACCTGCTGCTGGGCGTGCTGCCGAGCGCGCAGGGCGTCAGCTGGCTGGGCCACCTGGGCGGTCTGGTCGGCGGACTGGCCGGTGCCTGGCTGCTGCGCAACCGGGGAGACCGGGGCAACCGGGAAGACCGGGACGGACGGACGCCGAAGGGCGCCCCGACGTCGGCCGCCGCCCCGGCGAGCCCGGGTTCCGCGCTGCTCAAGGAGCTCGACGACCTGGGCATCTGAGACCGGCGCCGCCGATGCCAGGTATAGACCATTCCCGCACCCGCGGTTAGCGTGAGCGGGCACCCGCCCCCTGCTCCGGAGCCGCACCGTGGAGTCGTCCGTCCTCGCCTTCGCCACCGACCTCCTCGACGAGGGCGCCGACACCTTCTTCGGCAACCTCACCGACCGGGCCGGGGTCGGCGGCGTCACCCTCGCCTCGGTCTACCACGAGGCCCGCGACGTCTTCCCGCACAACCCCCGCCGGGTGATCCGCTACCTGGAGCCGGGCGCCGCCTACTTCCGGCCCGACCCGGCCCGCTGGTCCGGGCGGCGGCTGCGGCCCGCGCCGTCCACCGCGATCGGTGAGCGCGACCCGTTCGCCGAGGCCGCCGAGGAGGCCCGCCGGCGCGGTCTGAAGCTGCACGCCTGGACGGTGTTCTGCCACAACGACCGGCTCGGCTTCGAGCACCCGGACTGCGCACCCGCCAACGCCTTCGGCGACCGCCACCTCACCGAGCTGTGCCCGGCCCACCCCGAGGTGCGCGAGTACGCCCGCACCCTGGTGACGGAGCTGGCCCGGTACGGCGTGGACGCGATCCGGGCGGAGTCGCTGCACTTCCACGGCCTGCGCCACGGCTACCACCACGAGCGCTACTTCGAGGAGCTGGGCGCGGCCGCCGAGGCGCTGCTCGGACTCTGCTTCTGCGCCCACTGCCGGGCGGCCGCCGTCCGCGCGGGCGTGCCCGCCGACGAGGTGGCCGAGGCCGTCCGCGCCGAGCTGCGCCGCCGGCTGGCCGACGACGCGGCCGCCGCCGAGCCGGCCGCGCTGGACGGACTCGCGGACGGCGCCGTCGCCGCCTACGTGGACGCCTCGGCGGCGACGGTGACCTCGCTGGCCGCCGAGCTGGCCGAGGAGGCGGCACGCCACGGCATGCGGCTGACCTTCATGGACGGCGGCGGCCCCGGCACCGGATGGCTGTCCGGGATCGACCTGCCGGGGCTGGCGAAGGCCGCCCACCAGATCGAGACGCTCGGCTACGCGCGCACCCCGGCGGAGGTCCGGGAGAAGGTCGCCGCCTTCGCCCTGCACGGGGTGCGCCCGCAGGACATGGCGGTGATCCTGCGTCCGATGGCGTCGGACTGCGACGGTCCGGCGAACCTCGCGGCGAAGATCGACGTGCTGCGCGGGCTGGGCGTGCCGGAGGTCGAGTTCTACCACTACGGCCTGATGCGGCTCTCCTCCCTCGACCGGATCGGCGCCGCGCTCGGCTGATCTCTGTCCGGATTCGATCGATCAGTTGCGCGAAATGATCCTGACCATGCCAATATCCGGACCCTAAGCTCCCCCTCAGTCGTGATCATCCGACGAGGGGGAGCACCCATGTCCACACCACGGATCACCCGCCGCGGCCTGCTCACCGGAGCCGCCGGCACCGCCGGGGCCGCCGCGCTGGCCACCGTCACCGGAGCCGGCGAGGCCGCCGCCGCCACCGTCCCGCCGCCCAGCCCGTACACCCTCAGGCTGCCGCACCAGATCGAGGCCGAGGCGCTGGTCGACAATCTGCGCCTGCGCCCCTGGGAGCACCTCGCCAACCGCTACAAGAAGGCCGGCGAGTTCGAGGACGTCCCCACCAGCGTCCGCTGGGGCACCGCCGGCCACCCGGAGGACTTCTCCAACCTCTCCCAGTGCTCCTCGTTCCTCACCCTGGTGCTCCAGCGCGCCTACGGCACCGCGCCCACCGCACCGGCCGGCACCCCGATGCCCTGGGGCGACTACAGCTACGGCTGGGCCACCCGGGAGTACTTCCAGCAGCACTTCATCAAGGACCCCGCCAACCCCAACCCCTACCCGACCGCGGAGAAGTACCAGCAGGCCTTCCTGGACACGGCCTCGCTCCCGCACTTCACCCGCGTCACCAAGCCGGTGAACCTGCGCCCCGGCGACCTGGTGGCCCTCGACTACCACCCGGACGAGGACAACACCAAGCCCTACACCGGGCACATCGTCATGATCCGCGAGCGCAAGGGCACCTGGTCCGACCCGGTGGTGGACGCGAAGATCGGCCGCCCGGTCGTCCCGTACGTCTTCGAGGTCATCGACTGCACCAGCGACCCGCACGGAAACCCGGCCCTCGGCGGCACCGCCACCGACCTCTTCCGGGCCTTCCCGGACAGCCGGATCGAGGAGGTCCCGGCCACCACCGGCTCCTCCACCTGGAAGGAGCACGACGGCGTCGGCTACGGCCACATGGTGTTCTACGCGGACGCCGACACCAAGCTGTTCGCCGGCTACCGCTGGAGCCTGAACACCACGGTGCCGCGCCCGGTCTCCGAGCGTCCGATCTCGGCCGGACGGGTCTGGCTCGTCGACGGCATCTGAGCGGCGTCCGAACCGGGCGGGAGCACGTCACCTGCGCCGCCGGGACGTCCCGAACAGGCTCCGGGAGATCTCCCTCCCGAGCTGCGTCCCCGCGGAGCGGGCGAAGGACTTCAGCGCCGGGTTGCCCAGCAGCGCACCGAGCAGCCCGGCGCCCTCCTTCTCCCGCCGCTCCTCCCGCTCCCCGGCCTCGCGGCGCGCCTCCGGCACCGGCTCCCCCGCAGGCACCGGCACCGGCTCCGCCGGCGGCCGGGCCGCCCGCGCCGCCAGCTTCTCGTACGCCGACTCCCGGTCCACCGCCTCCCGGTACGCCGCCGTCAGCGCCGATCCGTCCACCGCCGCCCGCAGCGCCGCCGGGTCGAGCGGCCCCATCAGCGACTGCGGCGCCCGCAGCCTGGTCGCCGCGACCGGCGTCGGCGCGCCCTTCTCGGACAGCACCGTGACCACCGCCTCACCGGTCCCCAGCGAGGTCAGCACCTCCCCCAGGTCGTACGCGGGCGACTTCGGGAAGGTCGACACGGTCGCCTTGAGCGCCTTGGCGTCGTCCGGGGTGAACGCCCGCAGCGCGTGCTGCACCCGGTTGCCCAGCTGCGCCAGCACGTCCCCCGGCACGTCCTTCGGCGTCTGGGTGACGAAGAAGATCCCCACCCCCTTGGAGCGGATCAGCCGCACGGTCTGGGTGATCGCCTCCAGGAAGGCCTTGGAGGCGCCCTTGAACAGCAGGTGCGCCTCGTCGAAGAAGAAGACCAGCTTCGGACGGTCGAGGTCCCCGACCTCGGGCAGCTCCTGGTAGAGGTCGGCGAGCAGCCACATCAGGAAGGTCGAGAACAGCCGCGGCCGGTCCTGCACCGCGGGCAGCTCCAGCACCGAGACCACGCCCCGGCCGTCCGCGGAGAGCCGCAGCAGCTCGGCGGTGTCGAACTCCGGCTCGCCGAAGAACGCCCCGGCGCCCTCGTTCTCCAGCAGGGTGAGCGAGCGCAGGATCACCCCGGCGGTGGCGGCGGAGAGCCCGCCGACGCCCTTCAGCTCCTCCTTGCCCTCGGGCGAGGTGAGGAAGGTGATGACCGCCGTGAGGTCCTTGAGGTCGTACAGTTCCAGGCCGCGGCGGTCGGCGTAGTGGAAGACCAGGCCGAGCGAGGCCTCCTGGGTCTCGTTCAGCTCCAGCACCTTGGCCAGCAGCAGCGGCCCGAAGCTGGTCACGGTCGCCCGCAGCGGGATGCCGGTGCCCTGGCCGCCGAGCGCGTAGAACTCGGCGGGGCAGCCGCGCGCCTGCCAGTCCTGGCCGACCTCGGCGGCCCTGGCGGCGGTCCGCCCGCCCGGCTCGCCGGGCGCGGCCACCCCGGAGACGTCGCCCTTGATGTCGGCGAGGAACACCGGCACGCCCTGGGCGGAGAGCTGTTCGGCGATCAGCTGGAGGGTCTTGGTCTTGCCGGTGCCGGTGGCCCCGGCCACCAGCCCGTGCCGGTTGAGCACCCCGAGCGGCACCCGCACCGGGGCGCCGGGGTACGCGGTGCCGTCCAGCAGCACCGCGCCGAGATCCAGCGCGGGCCCGGTGAAGGCGTACCCGTCGGCGATCTCCCGGACGGCGGACGGAACAGCAGCGGACATCGGACGACCCTCCAGCCGCACGGGACCTACACGACATTTCCCATGAAACAGCCGCAATCCCCCGCCCGCAGCCCGTACCCGTGCGCGTGGCGGCGTCGCGGCTGCTGCGCCATCCGCCGTCCGAACGGTAGGCTTTCCGTGTGATCTTCAAGCGCATCGGCAATGGGCGGCCGTACCCGGATCACGGCCGTACCAGCACCCGCCAGTGGGCGGACGTCGCCCCGCGCCCGGTGCGACTGGACCAACTGGTGACCACCAAGGGACAACTGGATCTGGAAACCCTCCTGGCGGAGGACTCCACCTTCTACGGGGACCTCTTCGCGCACGTCGTGAAGTGGCACGGTGACCTGTACCTGGAGGACGGACTGCACCGCGCGGTCCGCGCCGCGCTCCAGCAGCGCCAGGTGCTGCACGCCCGTGTCCTCGAAATGGAGTGACCGGGGGCCGGACGGCCGGCCCGTACGCGTCCGGACCGCCCCGCGGCTGCTTTCCGCGGGGCGGTCCGTTCGTACCCGGGTGCGGTCGCGGTGCCGCCATTCGGGTACCGGCGTACTCCCGATGATGATCGTTTAGTACCTTCACCGCTGTACGGCACTAATCTGCTGACTACGGCCGCGACCGCGACCGCGTGACACCGCGTTCGTGTGGCACCGCGCCCGGCCCACCGTCACCCGATCCCCGCCCTGGCACGAGGGGGAGACAAACCGTGAGCATGTTGACTCCCCAAGGCCTGAAGGGGAAGCAGTACCGGATCACCGGCAACTCGTACCCGCGCCTGGGCCGCCCGCCGAAGAAGAGCCGCAAGGTGTTCGCACTGATCGCCGCGGTGCTGGCGCTGGCCCTGATCGGGCTCGGCGGCGTCCAGCTCTGGGACATCTTCAGCGGCAAGGGCAAGAACGCCTCCGCCGAGGCCTGTGCCACCCCGTCCGGCAAGCCGCTGGCCGCCCCGGCCCCCGAGCCGGCGCCGACCGTGCCGGGCTCGGCCGCCGCCCCGATCGACCCCAAGGCCGTCCCGCAGCCGGCGGCGGTCACCGTGAACGTCTACAACGCCACCGCCAAGGCCGGCCTGGCCGCCCGCACCGCCGAGGAGCTGCAGAAGCGCGGCTTCGTCATCGGCAAGGTCGGCAACGCCCCCGCGGAGCTGGACAAGAAGGTGCCCGGCACCGCCCAGGTGATCGCCGGCCCGGCCGGCGCCGGGGCGTCCACCCTGGTCGGCTCGGTGATCGCGGGCGCGACCAGCACCGCCGACGCCCGGACCGACGGCACCGTGGACTTCGTCATCGGCGACAGCTACAACGCGCTGCTGGACGAGGCCCAGGCCGCCGCCGCGCTGGCCCTGGCCACCAAGCCGGTCCCCGCCCCGAGCGGCACCGGCAGCTGCTGAGCGGCTCCCCGCGCACGGACGACGAAGCCCCCCGGCGGCGCGCCGGGGGGCTTCGCGACGTTCGCGGGGAACGGCGGGGGCTCAGCCCGCGGTGCCGTACAGCCGGTCGCCGGCGTCGCCGAGGCCCGGGACGATGTAGCCGTTCTCGTTCAGCCGCTCGTCGACGGCCGCGGTGACCACGGTGACCGGCAGGCCGGCCAGCTCGCGCTCCATCACCGCGACGCCCTCGGGGGAGGCCAGCAGCACCACGGCGGTAACGTCGGTGGCGCCTCGCTCGATCAGCATCCGGATCGCCGCGACCAGCGTGCCGCCGGTGGCCAGCATCGGGTCGAGCACGTACACCTGGCGGCCGGAGAGGTCGTCCGGCATCCGGGTGGCGTAGGTGGAGGCCTCCAGGGTCTCCTCGTTGCGCACCATGCCCAGGAAGCCGACCTCGGCGGTCGGCAGCAGCCGGGTCATGCCGTCCAGCATGCCGAGGCCGGCCCGCAGGATCGGCACCACCAGCGGGCGCGGGTAGGACAGCCGGGTGCCGGTGGTCACGGCCACCGGGGTGGTGATCTCCACCTCGTCGGTGCGGACGTCCCGGGTGGCCTCGTACGCGAGGAGGGTCACCAGCTCGTCGGTCAGGCGACGGAAGGTCGGCGAGTCGGTGCGCTCGTCGCGCAGGGTGGAGAGCTTGTGGGCGACCAGGGGGTGGTCGACGACGTGGATCCGCATGCATCGAGGTTAGCCCGGCTCCGGACGCCCGTACGACACGCCGTGCCAGGCCGGGCCGCGGGCCGACCCGCACGGGTGCCGCCTCCGCCGTGACGCGCCGTGACGGGACGAGAATGTCCGGACGGATCGGCCTCCTGTGGTATCAACCCGGCCGATCTGGGAAAGTCAGGTCCTATGACGAGCAACCCGAACCCCGGGGACGGCTCGGCGGACGGGGCCGCGGCCTCGTCGGGCGACCGCTCGGGTCCGCCCCCGGACCGCCCGGAGACCGAGGCGGAGCGCCGCAGGCGCCGCGCCGTCTTCCTGCGCGAGCTCACCGAGGCCCGGGAACTGCGTGAGCGGGTGCAGCCCCGCCGGACCAAGGAACGGCGGATGCGCGAAGCGATGCGGATGCGAACCTTCCGGTTCTGACGGGCCCTCCACGGCTTCTCCACACGCCCGCTGCCGGCCGGCCCCTGTACACCGTCCGGCGGCCAACCCTTCCGACACGACCTGCAAAGACGCGCTGCAGAACACCCCCCGCAAAGCCGTGCTTTCTGTCACGATTCCGATGGGACGGTCCGAACAGCGGACCGCCTCTGGCGCGGGGGCGGCCAGTTCCGCGCCGCCCGCGAGCGCCGACAGCCGAGACCGAGATCTTGGGAGTGTCCCTGGTGGCGTACTTCGCTGCAGTGCTTGCTCGCACCGAGGACGGGTGGGATGTGAGCGAGACGGAGCTCGACGACGTCGAAACCCTCGCCGACCTGGCCGATCTGGCCCGTGAGGCGACCCAGGACGACGACAGCGTCCTGGTCTTCATCGAACAGGAGGACGCCTGGTTCGCCATCGTCCGGGTGGACGGCGAGGAGGACCCGCGGATCTTCGTGTCGGACGGCGCCGCCGCCGCCCGCAGCTCCTACGGCTCCGTCCTCACCGACGAGCTGGTGGACCAGGCCGGCGAGAGCGAGTTCGGCGACCTCGACAACCTGGTCGCCGAGCTGGAGGACGGCGCGCAGGCCGAGGAGCAGGAGGACGACGAGGACGGCGACGGCCGCGGCGGCGTCCCGGTCGGCCCGCTCGGCGACGCCCACCTGCTGACCGAGTTCGGCCTCGCCGCCGACGCGCTGATCGCCCTCAGCGGCGAGGGCGCGGTGCCCGGCGACGCCCTGGAGGAGATCGCCGAGGCGCTCGGCTGCGGCGAGGTCCTGGAGGCCGTCCGGTAACGCGCCGTGTCCGCCGCCCGGAGGGCCGGACCGCCGGACCGCCGCCATGCCCGACACTGGATGCCATGCAGTCCGTCCGCCCGATCCCGCCGCTGCCCGCTCCCGTCCGCCCCGACCCGGTCCGTGACCGCTGGGCGGCGCCGATGCGCCTCGCCGTCGCCGAGGCCGCCCTGGCGCCGGCCACCGGTGACGTGCCGGTCGGGGCGCTCGTCCTCGGCCCGGACGGCGAGGTCCTCGGCCGGGGCCACAACGAGCGCGAGGCCGTCGGCGACCCGACCGCCCACGCCGAGGTGGTCGCCGTCCGCGAGGCGGCGGCGAAGCTCGGAGCGTGGCGGCTGAGCGGGTGCACGCTGGTCGTCACCCTGGAGCCGTGCACGATGTGCGCGGGCGCGATCGTGCTCTCCCGGATCGACCGCGTGGTCTACGGCGCCCTCGACGAGAAGGCCGGCGCGGCCGGCTCGCTCTTCGACGTGATGCGCGACCGGCGGCTGAACCACCGCCCCGAGGTGATCGGGGGCGTCCTCGCCGACGAGTGCGGCGAGCAGCTGCGCGCCTTCTTCGACACCCACCGCTGAGCCCGCCGCGGGAACGGATTTCGTTCCCGCGCCACCCGTCCGGTAGAGTTCCCCTCGGTAGCGTGTCCGAGCGGCCAAAGGAGCACGCCTCGAAAGCGTGTGTGGGGGCAACTCCACCGTGGGTTCGAATCCCACCGCTACCGCCAGCAAGCCCGAAGGGCCCGTCCGGTGAACCGGACGGGCCCTTCGGCGTTCCCGCGCACCCTCGGACGCGGAAAGGGCTCCGTACCCGTCGGCCGATGACCACCAACGCCTGTCGAGTACGGAGCCTGGAAGAGGGGGAGCGGTTCGGGGGGACTGACCGCTCCCCCGGCGGAGTCCCACAACCGGGGCCGCGTCGGGGGGAAGCCGCGGCGCCCGGTCCCACAGCGGGGATCTCCGGATCCACGTACCTGAGATTCCTGCCAGATCCTCGGTACATCAACCATCCTGCCGCGCCCCGCCGGGCCGGGCACCCGGAGAAAGGCCCCACCCGCGGGGACCTTCGTCCCGGCAGGTGAACGCGTCGCACACTTGATAGGCCGTCCGGGTGGATAAGCTGCCCGTTGCACGGGCCGCTCGGGGACCGAGCGACGGCGGCCCACAGCGGGGAGGAAGGTCAACCGGATGGCACAGGCGAAGAAGATCGGAATGGTCCTCCTGCTCATCTTCGTGCTCTACACGATCATCACCTCGCCCGCCCGCGCGGCCGAGCTGGTCCAGTTGGGGTTCGAAGGCATCTCGAACGCCGCCAAGGCGGTCGGCACCTTCATGACCGGCCTGGTGAAATAGCCAGGACCCCACCGGCTACGGTGGGCCCGACACCCGACCCCGTCCGCGAGGAGCGGCACCGTGATCCGCCATCTGGTCCTGTTCAAGCTCAACGAAGGCGTCAGCAAGGACGACGAGCGCGCGCTCGCCGGCGCCAAGGCCTTCGCCGAGCTCGGCCCGGTCGTTCCCGAGCTGCGCGAGTGGGAGTGCGGCTGGAACACCACCGACCGCGACATCGCCCACGACTACGCCATCAACAGCCTGGTCGAGGACCGCGAGGCGCTCCAGGCGTACCTCACCCACCCGGCCCACCAGGCCGCGGCCGCCCAGTGGCGCGAGTTCGCCACCTGGGTGATCGCCGACATCGAGGTCTGAGTCCGGCGGCCCGTCCGCGACGCCCCCGGCCCGGCCGGCGCGTCCCCCGGACGGCCCGCGGCGCCCCGCCCGGTATTCGGGCGGGGCGCCTTGCTCTGTCCGGGAACGACCCGCCCGCCGCACCGCCGCCGCGGCCGGCGGGGTCCGGACGGCGTACCAACACACCTCCACGTGGTACTTGCCCGACGTACGCCCGCCTTGTGATGCTATGACCGGTTTTGCCGGACATGGCGAGGGCGGTGAACGAGACGCGACACCCGGTCCGCAGTTCCCACCGTTGTCGACTTTGGGAGGGGTGACGTGTCCGTGCGGACACCAGGGAGCGCACCGGACGACGAGGTGCTGGCCGCCGTGATCAGCCCGGCCGGCGAGCTCCGCCCGGACGGCCTGCGCGGTCCCGGCGGCCGCCCCGCCGTCGACGTCCGCACCCTCACCCGGGTGCTCTTCGAGCGGCTCGCCGAGCTGCCCCCCGGCACCCCCGAGCGCGAGCGGGTCCGGGCCGCGCTGATCGAGGTCAACATCCCGCTGGTCCGCTACGCCGCCACCCGGTTCCGCAGCCGCAGCGAGCCGATGGAGGACGTCGTCCAGGTCGGCACCATCGGCCTGATCAACGCCATCGACCGGTTCGACCCCGAGCGCGGCGTCCAGTTCCCCACCTACGCGCTGCCCACCATCCTCGGCGAGATCAAGCGCTACTTCCGGGACAACGTCCGCACCATGCACGTCCCGCGCCGGCTCCAGGAGCTGTGGGTGCAGGTCAGCGGCGCGATGGAGGAGCTGACCGTGCTGCACGGCCGGGCCCCCAAGGTGCCGGAGATCGCCGCCAGCCTGCGCATCCCCGAGGAGGACGTCCGGGCCTGCCTGGACGCCGGGCGGGCCTACAACGCGGCCTCGCTGGAGGCCGCCCAGGAGCACGAGGGCGGACTGGCGCTGCTCGACCGGCTCGGCTACGAGGACTCCGCGCTGGCCGAGGTCGAGCACCGGGACATGGTCCGCCACCTGCTGGTGCAGCTGCCCGAGCGGGAGCGCCGGATCGTCATGCTGCGGTTCTTCGCCAATCTGACCCAGTCCCAGATCAGCACCGAGCTGGGGATGTCCCAGATGCACGTCTCACGGCTGCTGTCGCGGATCCTCACCAGGCTGCGGACCGGCAACTCCTGGGAGGACTGACCCCGCGGGCGGCCCCGTTACGGACTGATAGCGGCGCGTCACCGCCGTGTGACATCTTGCGACCCTCGGGTTTGCCGGGGACCGTGAGCCGGTATGCAGGGTGGGAGGGGCCGGACACGGGCGCGGGAACGTTCCGAGGACGGCACCCGTTGGACCGTCAGTCACAAGGGGGTGGGTGCATGTCCTCGGATGTGGACACTGCGGAGATCCACGCTGCACCGGCCGGCGCGGCGGAGATCCCGCTCCAGCGCGCCGAGACCGCGCCGGACGCCGGGCTCGACACCCGGACGCTCTCCCGCTCCCTCTTCGGGCGGCTGGCCGCCCTCGACCCGGGCAGCGCCGAGCACACCTATGTGCGCGACACCCTCATCGAGCTCAACCTGCCGCTGGTCCGCTACGCCTCGGCGCGCTTCCGCAGCCGCAACGAGCCGATGGAGGACATCGTCCAGGTCGGCACGATCGGCCTGATCAAGGCGATCGACCGGTTCGACCCGGAGCGCGGGGTCGAGTTCCCGACCTTCGCGATGCCGACGGTGGTCGGTGAGATCAAGCGCTTCTTCCGGGACACCAGCTGGTCGGTGCGGGTGCCCCGGCGGCTCCAGGAACTGCGGCTGGCGCTCACCAAGGCCGGCGACGAGCTCTCCCAGCGGCTCGACCGCTCCCCCACCGTGGCCGAGCTGGCCACCTGCCTCGGCGTCAGCGAGGAGGACGTGGTGGAGGGCCTGGCGGTCGGCAACGCCTACACCGCCAGCTCGCTGGACTCCAGCCCGAGCGAGGAGGACGGCGAGGGCCCGCTGGCCGAGCGGCTCGGCTACGAGGACCTCGCGCTGGAGGGCGTGGAGTACCGGGAGTCGCTCAAGCCGCTGCTGGCCAAGCTGCCGCCGCGCGAGCGCCGGATCATCATGCTGCGGTTCTTCGGCAATCTGACCCAGTCGCAGATCGGCGAGGAGATCGGCATCTCGCAGATGCACGTCTCCCGGCTGCTGACCAAGACCCTCACCCAGCTGCGCGAGGGCCTGACCGCCGAGGGGTGAGCCGGACGGGCCCCCGGGAGCCACGGCTCCGCGGCGGGGTTCGCCTCAGGGTGCCAGCAGATTGGCCCGCAGGCCCGCCAGGACGGCCTCGTCCAGACCCAGGCCGTCGGCCCAGAACGCGCCGAAGTCCGGCCAGCCGGCCTCGACCTCCTCGAACGCCGCTTCCAGGTAGCGGCGTTCGGCCCGGAGCACCGGCAGCAGCAGCTCCGGTTCGAGCATCAGACCGCCGGTGCGGAAGCCTTCGAGGACCGCCTCGACGACGACGGCGGAACGCTCGTTGGTGAGCAGATAGTCCGTCACCACCGTCTCCCGGTCGACGCCGAGCGCGGTCAGCAGCACGGCCGCCGTCCAGCCGGTGCGGTCCTTTCCGGCCGAGCAGTGGAACAGCAGCGGCGCGCCGCCCGGATCGGCCAGCAGGCGCAGCACGGCGGCGAACCGTTCGCGAGCGATCCGATCGGTGACGAACCACCGGTAGAGACCGGTCATCATGGCATCCGCGCGGCCGGCGCCGAGCAGGGTCCGCTGTTTGTCCGGATCACGGTCGGCGAGCGCCTCGCGCAGCGTCGCGTAGATGTCGAAGTCGGCCGCGAACACCGGCAACTGATGCAGCGACATACCGTCGGCGATCCGGTCCGGACCGGCCTCGCGGACCTCGTCCGGACTGCGCAGGTCGACGATCCGCCGCAGGCCCAGCCCGGTCAGCCGGCCCAGGTCCTCGTCGGTGAGCCGGTTGAGGCCGTCGCTGCGCAGGACGACGCCGGCCCGGAGCACCAGCCCCTCGGCGGTGCGGTAACCGCCCAGGTCGCGGGCGTTGACGGCACCGAGCAGGCCCAGGCTGCGGGCGGTCTGAATCGCGGTGGTTTCGATCTGCTGCTCGGTCACTCGACGGCCTCCATTGGATATTCGGACGGTGACGTTGCACAACCCTGAGCGATATTGCATGAACCTGCCCACCAAAACGGCAGGATGTGCAAGAGTGTCACGGGCAACGCCGCCAGTGTAGGGTCCGGTTCGTCCGTCGGATCGCACGATGGGTGAGCAGCGGTAACGCTAGGTTCCGGGTTTTAATTCTTAATTCATTATTTGCGCAGCCGGTACGGTTTCGGCCACAATCGGCGCCCTCATGGCCTGACCATGAACGTTGGTAACAGATTCGCTGCACTCCTGCCCATTCGGTCCGCCCTGCCGTGGAAGTTCAAGCAGGATGGGCGCCGGGGCAGCCTGCTGCCCGCGAACAGCTACAGGGCAGGTTGACGCCGGCAGCGGAGCGCCCTGCCCAGGGGAGGAAAGTCAACATGGGTCGAGCGACCCGGAGAGTTGCCGCCTGCGCGGCGGCCGTTCTGCTGGCCGGGGGCCTGCAGTCGTCCCTCGCGCACGCCACCACCACCACGCCCCGTATCGACCTCACGGTCCTGGTGATCAGCGACGGCGGGCCGGCGACGGCCGCGATCGCCGCCGAGCTCAAGAGCCAGGGCACGCCGTACCGGCTCGTCGACCTCAACGACGGCAACCGGCCGGTGATCGACGCGGCCTTCCTCAGCGACACGCTGAACGGCCAGCCGCGCGGCAAGTACCAGGGCATCGTGCTGCCCAACGACAACCCGTTCGCGGCCGGCTCCGCCGAGATGACCGCGATCGCGGCGTACGAGGCGGCGTTCGGCGTCCGCCAGGTCGACGCGTACACCTACGCCCGTCCCGACGTCGGCCTGAACTGGGCGGTCAACCCGGGTTACATGGGCACCCTGGACGGCTTCCAGGGCCAGGTCACCACGGCCGGCCTGAGCGGCCCGTTCAACTACCTCAAGGGCAGCGTCCCGTTCGAGGACAACGACCCGGCGGTCTCGGAGAGCTACGGCTACCTGGCCACCCCGCTGGCCACGCTGCCGGCCGGTTCCAGCTTCACCCCGCTGGTCGAGGTGCCGATCCCGAACAGCACCGCCAAGGGCTCGCTGGTCGGCGAGTACCAGCACGCCGGCCGCAAGGAACTGGTCGTCACCTTCGTCTACAACCAGTACCAGCAGCAGTACCGCCTGCTGGCCCGCGGCATAGTCGACTGGATAACCCAGGGCGTCCACCTGGGCTACGACCGCAACTACTTCGCGGCCCACGTCGACGACGTCTTCCTCGCCGACGACCGCTGGGACACCGTGCTCAAGTGCACCCCCGGCGACGTCACCTGCCCGCCCGGGACCCCGGAGACCGCCAACCCGATCCGGATGACGGTCGCCGACGCGCAGTACGCCAAGCAGTGGCAGCTGGACCACGACTTCACGCTGGACATGGTCTTCAACGGCGGTGGCAGCGAGGACTGGAAGTCCGACCACGAGACCACCAGCGACCCGGTGGTCGACCAGATGGTCGCCGACCAGACCAGCTACCGGTGGATCAACCACACCTTCACCCACCCGTACCTGGGCTGCCTCCAGAACGTCACGGTGGTCCCGTGGGTGTGCACCAAGACCACCTCGGGCAGCACCGTCTGGGTCGACCAGGCCACCATCAGCGCCCAGATCAAGGACAACCTGGATTGGGCGGCCGCCCGCGGCCTCCAGCTGGACAAGACCGAGCTGGTCACCGGCGAGCACTCCGGCCTGCTGACCGCCCCGCAGGAGACCAGCGACAACCCGTTCCTGGCGCCCGCGCTGGCCGCCAACGGGGTCAAGTGGACCGCCAGCGACGCCTCCCGCGAGTCCGCCCAGCGGGCCGTCGGCGCCGCGCTGACCGTGCCGCGGTACCCGATGAACATCTTCTACAACGCCGCCACGGCGAAGGAGGAGACGGACGAGTACAACTGGATCTACACCAGTGTGGCCAACGGCGGCAGCGGCGTCTGTGAGGTCAACGCCAACTCCACCTGCCTGTCGGCCCCGCTGGACGTCAACACCGGCTACCAGTCGTACATCGTGCCGCTGGAGGCCCGGATCGACCTCGGCCACGTGCTGAACAACGACCCGCGGCCGCACTTCATCCACCAGTCGAACCTGTCCGAGGACCGGATCGTCTACCCGGTGCTGGAGCGGATCCTCTCCACCTACCGCTCGCTGCACGCCGCCAACGCCCCGGTCGTGAACCTCGGGCAGAAGGAGACCGGCCAGGAGTTCCAGCGCCGGGCAGCCTGGAACGCCGCCATCGCCTCCGGCCAGGTCACGGCCTACCGCGTCGGTGACACCGTCAGGGTGGACGCCCCGGCCGGCGTCCAGATCCAGGCCACCATGCCGACCGGCACCGTCCAGCAGCTCGCCATCGGCACCACCGGCTTCGGCACCGCCTACGCGGGCTCGCTCTCCGGCTGGGTCAAGCCCGGCCAGCTGCAGAGCGGCGTCCAGCTGACGCTGCCCGCCGCGGGCACCCCGGCCGCCCCGTCCGGCACCGGCCCGGCCGCCGCGGCCAAGTCCGTCCCCGCCCCGGCCCCGGCCGACGCCCTGGTCGTCCCGCAGGGCACCGTGGACGCCGTCCCGGTCGGCCCGGGCGACACCGACCGCACCGACGCGCCGACCCTGGTCCCCGGCAGCGGGGCCCCGGTGGCAGGCAAGGACGTCGTTGCTGGTACGACTTCCGGTACGGCGAACGCCGACGGGAAGGCGGCCGGCCACGGCGGCGTCCCGCAGCAGCACGGCAAGGCCTCCGGGGGGAAGGCCGAGCCCGCCAGGAAGACCGCCGGTCAGGCCGGCACCCGCTAGACAGGTGAACCCGGTGGCGGACCGCAGTGCGGCGGCCGCCACCGGCACCACCCGACCCGGCCGGATCGGCCGGGGGCTTGAGGCAAGAACAGGAGGGGGGACACTGATGCGCGTCACCCTGCTCACCGAGGGGACGTACCCGCACCAGCACGGTGGTGTGAGTGTCTGGTGCGACCAGCTCGTGCAAGGCATGCCGGACGTCGACTTCGACATCATCGCCGTCACCGGCACCGGCCACGAACCGTTGGCCTGGGAACTGCCCGCCAATGTGCGGTCGGTGACCACCGCCCCGCTGTGGGGCCCGGCCTCGGAGGCGAAGGCGCCGCGCGGCAAGGAGATGCGCCGCTTCCTCAACGCCTACGAACGGTTCCTGCACTCCCTCCTGGACCCGGTGTACACCACCCACTTCGGCACCGAGCTGTACGGCTTCGCCGACCTCGCCCAACGCGGGCTGCTCAGCCCGGCGCTGCGCAGCGAGCGCGCCCTGCGCACCCTCCAGCACGTCTGGACCCGCGACTACCTGTCCACGGCGGTGTCCCGGCCCACCATGCACGACGCGCTGAACGCCACCGACCTGCTGGAGCACGCGCTGCGCCCGCTCTCGGTCGAGCCGCCGCGCGACGGCGTGGCGCACGCCGCGAGCGGCGGTCTGGCCACCCTTCCCGGGCTGATATCCGCTCAGCAGTTCGGCGTACCGTTTCTCCTCACCGAGCACGGCATCTACCTGCGCGAGCGCTACCTCGGCTACCGCACCGGCCCCTACCGCTGGCCGGTCAAGGCGCTGCTGCTCGGCTTCTACCGGATGCTCGCCGAGGAGAGCTACCGGCGGGCCGCGCTGGTCACCCCCGGCAACCGGTACAACCGGCGCTGGGAGGAGCGCGGCGGGACCCCCTCCACGCACATCCGCACCGTCTACAACGGCGTCGACCCGGCGGCCTTCCCGCCCGCCGGGCCGGAGCCCGAGACCCCGACGCTCAGCTGGGCCGGCCGGGTCGACCCGATCAAGGACCTGGAGACGCTGATCCGCGCCTTCGCGATCGTGCGGCGCGAGATACCCGACGCCCGGCTGCGGCTGTTCGGCGGCACCCCCAAGGGCGGCGAGGCCTACCGCGAGGCCTGCGAGGCGCTGGCCGCCGAACTCGGCACCGGCGACTCGGTGGTCTTCGAGGGCAGGGTCGCGGACATCACCGACGCCTACGCGGCCGGGAACGTGGTGATGCTCTCCTCGATCAGCGAGGGCTTCCCGTTCACCCTGATCGAGGCGATGTCCTGCGGCCGCTCCACCGTCTCGACCGACGTCGGCGGCGTGCGCGAGGCGGTCGGCGACACCGGCCTGGTCGTCCCGCCGCGTGAGCCCGAGCCGATGGCCGCGGCGGCGATCGAGCTGCTGCGCGACCCGGAGCGCCGGGCCCGGCTCGGCGAGCAGGCCCGGCTGCGGGTGATCGAGCAGTTCACGCTCCGCCAGAACATCGACGGCTTCCGCGGCATCTACACCGAACTGCTGGGCACCGCCCGCTGGTTGCCGGAGGGCGTGGTCGCCGTCACCGACGGACCGCCGGACCCGGACCGGCCGCAGCCGGCCGACCACGAGCGCAGCGAGGTGACGGCATGAGCGGGCCGCTGCGTCTCGTTCCGAACGAGGCCGACGAGACCGTCCAGCTGCGCGTCCTGCCGCTGAAGCGGCGCCGCCCGACGCTGCCCGCGCAGCGCCCCGGGCCGGGGACGGAGCAGCTCGACCTCTCCCCCGACCCGCTGGACGAACTCGCCGAGCGGCTGCAGGACATCTGCGCCGACGCCGTCCACCCCTACGAGATCGCGGCCTTCCTGGAGGCCGACGGCCTCTCCGACGAACAGGCCGGACTGCTGTACGGCCGCCCCGACGCGTTCACCGTCGCCGAGGAGCTGTTCGAACGGGTCGAGCGCCGCTACCCGGGACCGAGCGCCGAGTTCGCCAACCCCTGGCGGGCCGACCCCTGGCGGTGCGTCGTGCGCGGCCTGGTGTTCGCCCTGCCAGGCCTCGGCTACCTGCTCGGCGCCAACCTGTTCGCCGCCGACCGGATGCGCTTCGGACTGCCCTCGGGCATGCTCGCGCTGTCCGTCGCGACCCTGGCCAGCTGGTCGTGGAACCAGGCGCTGGCGCACCGCGCGTACGCCTGGCTCGGCCGCGGCCGGCGCCGGTCGTCCGCCGCCTGCCTGGCGATCGGGGCACCGGTCGGCGCGCTGGTGTCGGCCACCGCCGGATACGTGGTCGGCGGTCCGCTGGGGGCGCTCTGCTTCGCCGCCGGGCAGTCCGGCTACCTGGCGGCGGCGACCGTGCTGCTGGTGCTCGGCCGGGAGAAGTTCCTGCTGCTGGCGCTGGCGCCGTCGGCGGTCGGCGCGGGCGTGGTGCTCGCCGTCGACGTGCCGCAGACCGTCCGCACCGCGGTGCTGCTGGCCTCGCTCGGCCTGGCCGTCGGGCTCGCCGCCCGGGAACTGCTGCGCTTCCGGCGCGCCGAGGCGGAGCCCGTCCCGCTGCGGCTGCCGCTGCACAAGGAGATCCCGCACCTGCTGTTCGGGCTCGCGGTCGGCACCCTGACCATGATCGCCGGCCTCGGGGTGACGGTCCACCAGGCGGTGCGCACC
This sequence comes from Kitasatospora sp. NPDC008115, assembly GCF_042957205.1. NCBI lineage: Bacteria > Bacillati > Actinomycetota > Actinomycetes > Kitasatosporales > Streptomycetaceae > Kitasatospora > Kitasatospora sp. NPDC008115. The sequence continues at coordinate 526,497 of NZ_JBIBHU010000001.1, forward strand.
GGCAGCGCCGAGGGCGCCTCGGCCAGCCCGACCGGGCCGGCCATGATCGCCCTGACGCTGAGCCTCGGCCTCGCCGAGTGGCTGCTCTTCCGCTACCGGGCGATGGCGGTGGCCGCGCTGCGCACCAGTCACACCCCGGTCGAGTTCGCCCGCCGCACCGGCGGCGTGCTGCTCGGCTGCCTCTTCATCTACCTCACCACCGTGGCCGCCCTCGACGCCGCCGCCACCGTGCTCTGGCCCGGCGCGCCCGCGCTGGGCGTCCCGGAGCTCGGCGCGCTGCTGCTGCTCGGCGGCTCGCTCTGGCTGGCGCTGCTGCTGAACGCCTTCGGGCTCAGCTGGAGCACCGCCCTCATCTGTCTGGCAGCCGCGGGCGCCGAGTGCGCCGGACTGCTGACCGGTACGGACCCGACCGTCCTGCAGCTGATCGGCTGCGGGGCCGCGGCCGCCGTCCTCACCGCCACCGCCGGGCCCGTGCTCGGCCGCACCACCAAGCACCGCTGACACCGGCACCGCTGACACCGGTACCGCTGACCAGCTGAACAGCGCACCACGGAACCAGCACCACCCCGTACCGGCCCGCCCGGCACCACCGTCGCACCACCCGGCCGGGCTTGTACGGCACGTCCCCGGAAGACACAGGAAGCGATTCACCATGAGCAGCGTCGCCGTCACCGGAGCCGAGGGATTCATCGGCTCCCACCTCGTCGAGACCCTGGTCGCCGACGGCCACCAGGTCCGCGCGATGGTCCAGTACAACTCGTTCTCGTCGTTCGGCTGGCTGGAGACCCTCCCGAAGGAGGTGCTGGACTCCGTCGAGATCGTCCTCGGCGACGTCCGCGACCCCGGCTCCGTCAACGGCCTGGTCAAGGGCACCGAGGCGGTCTACCACCTGGCCGCCCTGATCGCGATCCCGTACTCCTACCGTGCCCCGCACTCGTACGTGGACACCAATGTCACCGGCACCCTGAACGTCCTGGAGGCCGTGCGCCACCTGGAGATCCCCCGCCTGGTGCACACCTCGACCAGCGAGACCTACGGCACCGCGCAGACCGTGCCGATCACCGAGGACCACCCGATCAACACCCAGTCCCCGTACGCCGCCTCCAAGGCCGGCGGGGACCGGCTGGCCGACAGCTACCACGCCAGCTTCGGGACCCCGGTGGTCACCCTGCGCCCGTTCAACACCTTCGGCCCGCGCCAGTCGATGCGCGCCGTCATCCCGACCGTGATCGCCCAGCTCGCCGCCGGCGAGACCGAGATCACCCTCGGCGACCTGCGCCCGACCCGCGACTTCATGTTCGTCAAGGACACCGCGCTGGCCTTCCGCACCGTCGGCACCGCCCCCGCCGAGACCGTGGTCGGCCGCACCTTCAACGCCGGTACCGGCGGCGAGATCTCGGTCGGCGACCTGGTCTCCCTGGTCGGCAAGCTGATGGGCGTCGACGTCGCCGTCAAGGAGGACGAGCAGCGCATCCGCCCGGCCAACTCCGAGGTCATGCGCCTGGTCGCGGACGCCACCCGGCTGCGCACCGCCACCGGCTGGGCCCCGGCGCACTCGCTGGAGGAGGGGCTGGAGCAGACCATCGCGTTCTTCCGCGACCCGGCCAACCTGGCCCGCTACAAGACCGACATCTACAACGTCTGACCCGACTCCGCCTTCCGTCGCTCCCGGCACCCGAAGGCCCCTTGTCGAACCGACTTCCGTGGGGGAACCACCATGCACGCAGTGATCCTGGCCGGCGGTAAGGGCGTACGCCTGCGCCCGTACACCACCGCGCTTCCCAAGCCGCTCGTCCCGATCGGCGACCAGCACGCGATCCTGGAGATCGTGATGCGCCAGCTCGCCGCCGCGGGCTTCCAGACCGTCACCCTGGCCATCGGCCACCTCGGCCACATCATCCGCGCCTACGTCGGCAACGGCTCCCAGTGGGGGCTGCGGGTCGGCTACGCGGTCGAGGACAGCCCGCTCGGCACCCTCGGCCCGCTGCTCACCATGCAGGACCGGCTGCCCGACCACTTCCTGGTGATGAACGGCGACATCCTCACCGACCTGGACTTCGCCGGGGTGCTGAAGCACCACGAGGCGGCCGGGGCCCCGCTCACCATCGCGACCTACGCCCGCCAGGTGAAGATCGACTTCGGCGTGCTGACCGCCGAGGCCGGCTCCATCACCGGCTTCCAGGAGAAGCCGAGCATCGACTACCGGGTCTCGATGGGCGTCTACGGCGTCTCCCGCGCCGCGCTCGCCAAGTACACCCCCGGCCTGCCGCTCGGCTTCGACGAGCTGGTGCTGGACCTGCTGGCCGCCCGGACGCCGCCGTCCGCCTACGAGTTCGACGGCTACTGGCTGGACATCGGCCGCCCGGACGACTACGACCGGGCCAACGCCGAGTTCGCGCTCAACCGCTCGCTGCTGCTCCCCGGCGAGCCGTCCGGTCCCGCCGCCGGCGAGGGCCTGTACGCCGTACCGAACGGCCAGGCGCTGCCGATCCCCGCCGCCAGAACCGCCCCCGAGGCCGCCGACGGGCAGCCCGCGGCCACGACGGCCTCGGTCCAGACCGGCCCCGAGAACGACGGACGGGCCGCGTGAGGATCCTGCTGCTCGGCGCCGACGGCTTCCTCGGCCGGCACGCCGCCACCGCCCTGCGGGCACTGCCCGGAGCCACCGTGCTGACCGCCGGGCGGCGGCCCGACCACGACCTGCGGCTCGACCTGGCCACCGCCCAGGCCGGCCCGCTCGGCGAGGAGTTGGCCGCGCTGACCCCGGACGCGGTGGTGAACCTCGCCGGCGCCGTCGCCGGCAGCGCCGTCACGCTCTCCGAGGTCAACGCGCGCGGACCGGCCGTGCTCTGCGAGGCGCTCGGCCAGGGCGCCCCGACGGCCCGGCTGGTGCACATCGGCTCGGCCGGCGAGTACGGCGTCTGCGCCCCCGGCGACTCGCTCGCCGAGGACGCCGACGCCCGCCCGGTCGGCGTCTACGGCGCCACCAAGCTGGCCGGCTCGCTCGCGGTGGCCGGCTCGCCGCTGGACGCCGTGGTGCTGCGGGTGTTCAACCCGGTCGGCCCGGGCGCCCCGGCCGGCTCGCTGCCCGGCCGGCTCGCCGCCGAGCTGCGCCGGGCCGCACCCGAGGGCGCCGGGGGAGTGGTGCGGGTCGGGGACCTCTCGGCCCACCGCGACTTCGTCGACGCCCGGGACGTCGCCCGCGCGGTCGCGCTCGCCGTCACCGCCCGGGGCCCGCTGCCCCGGGTGCTCAACCTGGCCTCCGGACGGGCCCGGCCGGTCCGGGCGATCGCCGACGGCCTGGCCGCGGCGGCCGCCTTCGCCGGCCGGATCGACGAGAGCGGCGCCGGTTCCGAGCGCTCCGCGGCCGTCTCCTGGCAGCAGGCCGACGTGTCGGCCGCCGCCCGGGCGCTCGGCTGGCACCCGGAGACCGGACTCGACGAGACGCTGCGCGACCTCTGGCTCTCCACCGAACCGCTGGTCACCGCATGACCGGGGGCAACCACCCCGACGGCCGCCTGCTGGTGCCGCTGTACGTCCACCCCGCGGTGGACCCGGCGGCCTGGCAGGCGGTCGCCGCCGCCGACCCCAGGCGCGTCGCCGCCGTCGTGCTCAACCTCGCCGACGGGCCGGGCGAGCCCGACGACGTCTTCGCCGAGGCCGCCGAGAAGCTCCGCAAGGCCGGCCTGCCGCTGCTCGGCTACGCCGACACCGACTACGGCCGGCGGCCGCACGCCGCCGTGGTGAACGACATCCTGACCTACCGTCAGCGCCACGGCATCTCCGGCGTCTACCTCGACCAGGTGTCGGCGGCGCCCGGCGCGCTGCCGCACTACCGGCGCCTGGCCACCGCGGCCCGGGCCGCCGGCTGCGCCACCGTGGTGTTCGGCCACGGCGACCACCCGGACCCCGGGTACGCCGAGGTCGGCCTGGCCGACCTGCTGGTCACCTTCGAGGGCGACTGGACGGCCTACCAGGAGCTGGCCCTGCCGCTGTGGACCGGCCGGCACGCCGCCGCCCGGTTCTGCCACCTGGTCTACGACGTGCCCGCCGAACTCGCCGGTGAGGCGGCCGCCTTGATCGCCGCCCGGCGGGCCGGGGTCGGCTGCGCGGTACCGGGCGCCGGGGAGAACCCCTGGCGCACCCTGCCGCATGAGCTGACCGCCCACCGCCCGCTCACCGAACCCATCTGACCCGATCCGGAGTCCGTGCCCCGTGACCCGCCGTACCCGGCCCGTGTGGGCCGCCCTCGCCCTCGCCACCGCCACCGCGCTGCTGGCGACGTCGTGCAGCAGCTCCGGCCCGGACGACGAGGACGACGCCTCGGCCGACGCCACCGCGGCCCCGCCCCCGGCGGCCACCGCCGCCCCCGTCCCGGGCGACCCGACCACGCCGGCCACCCCGGCGGTCCCGGTCACCCCGGACGCCCCGGCCACCCCGGCCACCCCGACCGTCCCGGTCACCCCGGACGCCTCCGCCCCACCCGGCGGCCCGGGCTCGCCGACCGCACCCGGCCGGCCGTCGACCCCGGCTCCCGGCACCCCCGGCACCCCCGCCGTGCCGGGAACCCCGGCCGGCCCGGGAACCCCGGGAACGCCCAACACCCCCGGCGCGCCCGGCACTCCGGGAACCCCCGGCAAGCCCGGCCCCGCCGGCGCCCGCTGGCAGCCCACCCCCGGCCTCGCCTGGCAGTGGCAACTCGGCGGCGGCGTCGACCAGTCCGTCGACGTCCCCGTCTACGACATCGACGGCTTCGAGTCCGACGCCTCCGTGGTCGCCGCCCTGCACGCCAAGGGCCGCAAGGTGATCTGCTACATCAACGCCGGCTCCTGGGAGGACTTCCGCCCCGACTCCGCCGCCTTCGCCAAGGCCCTCCAGGGCTCGGGCAACGGCTGGAAGGGCGAGAAGTGGTTCGACATCCGCAAGCTCGACCAGCTGCGGCCCCTGATGGCGGCCCGCTTCGACATGTGCCGGCAGAAGGGCTTCGACGCCGTCGAGCCCGACACCATCGAGGCCTACAACCAGAACAGCGGCTTCCCGCTGACCGCCGACGACCAGCTCCGCTACAACCGCATGCTCGCCGAACTCGCCCATGAGCGCGGCCTGGCGATCGGCCTGAAGAACGACCTGGAGCAGGTCCCGGCACTGCTGGACCACTTCGACTTCGCGGTGAACGAGGAGTGCGCGCAGTTCGACGAGTGCGCCCGCCTCTCCCCCTTCATCCAGGCGGGCAAGGCGGTGTTCCACGTCGAGTACGAGCTGGGCACCGAGAAGTTCTGTGCCCGCACCAAGGCGCTGGGCTTCAGCTCGATGCAGAAGAAGCTCGAACTGGACGCCTGGCGCAAGCCCTGCTGAGGAGGCGGGGCCCGGCACCCGAAGGCTGCCGGGCCGCCAGGCATTCCACCGCGGGGATTACTTGACGGCCAGCCAGATGACGGCGCCCAGCACCAGCAGGACGGCCACGGCGATGCCCGCGATCAGGCCGGTGCGGTTGCCGCTGTTGCCGCCGTAGGTGTTGACGGAGCCCGGCGCCTGGGGTGCCGGGGTCTCCTCGACGAAGGCCCGGAACATCTGGGTGCTGCCGGCGGGGTCGTACTCGTTGTCAGCCATGGCACGGACTCTAACGAATCCGCGGACCGCCCCGACACCCGGACTGCGCGCTACGGGCGTGCGACGGGTGTGTGAAGTCCGCCTCGTTCACGGAATGACCCCAGGGCCGATCGGGTTGACTCGGACCATGACCGATTCCCGCATCGACGCCCCCCGTTACGTGCAGCTCGGCGCCTCCGAGCTCGCGGTGTTCCCGCTCTCCCTCGGCGGCAACGTCTTCGGCTGGACCGCCGACGAGGCCGCGTCCTTCGCCGTCCTCGACGCCTACGCCGCGGCCGGCGGCAACTTCGTCGACACCGCCGACGCCTACTCCTGCTGGGTGCCGGGCAACACCGGCGGCGAGTCCGAGGCCATCATCGGGAAGTGGCTGCGCAGCCGCGGCAACCGGGACTCCGTCGTCGTCGCCACCAAGGTCGGCCTGCACCCCGAGGCCCGCGGGCTGGGCGCGGCCAACGTCAAGGCCTCCGCCGAGGGCTCGCTGCGCCGCCTGGGCGTCGACCACATCGACCTGTACTACACCCACCAGGACGACGACACCCCGGTGGAGGAGTTCGTCACCGCCCTGGACGCGCTGGTGCGCGAGGGCAAGGTGCGCGCCGTCGCCGCCTCCAACATCGGCGCCGACCGGCTCGCCGAGGCGCTCGCCTTCGCCGAGCGCGAGGGCCTGACCGCGTACACCGCCGTCCAGCCGCACTACAACCTGGTCTCCCGCGGCACCTTCGAGGGCCCGCTGGCCGACGTGGTCGCCGCGCACGGCCTCGCCACCGTGCCGTACTACGCGCTGGCCTCCGGCTTCCTCACCGGCAAGTACCGCCCGGGCGGCGCCGAGGTGGCGAGCGCCCGCGCCGAGGGCGCCGGCCGCTACCTGGACGACCCGCGCGGCCCCAAGGTGCTGGAGGCGCTCGACACGGTGGCCGCCGAGCAGGACGTCGAGCCCGCCACCGTCGCCCTGGCCTGGCTCGCCGCCCGGCCGACGGTCGCCGCCCCGATCGCCAGCGCCCGCACCGTCGACCAGCTCCCGCCGCTGCTGGCCGCCGCCGCGCTGGAGCTCACCCCGGCGCAGACCGCCCTGCTGGACGACGCCTCCGCCTGAGCACCGCCGCGCGCCAACGCGAGGGCGCGCCGTCCACGGCCGGTGGACGGCGCGCCCCTTCGCGCTCCCGGCAGGCCCTACGGCCGGCCGAAGTGGGTCGGGTGGAAGCCGCTGCTGATCGTGGAGACCCGGACCGTCTTGCCCGGCCGGGGCGCTTCGACGAACTTGTTGCCGCCCAGGTAGATCCCCACGTGGTGGATGCCCGAGGCCCGACCGCTGTCCGACCAGAACAGCAGGTCGCCGCGGCGCAGCTGGCCCTCGCTGATCGGCGTGGTCGCCGCGTACTGGTCGTCGGCCACCCGCGGCAGGCTGATGCCCGCCCGCTTGTAGGCCTGCTGCACCAGCCCCGAGCAGTCGAAGCCCGAGGGGCCGTTGCCGCCCCACACGTACGGCTTGCCCTGCTGGGCGAGCGCGTACTCGATCGCCGACTCCAGCCGGCCCGCGGACGGCGCCGGGTTGGGGGCGGGCGTGGTCGTGGCGGGCGTGGCGCCGGCCGACGAGGCCGACCCGCCGCCACCGGACTGGCCGGTGCGGCTCAGGTAGACGTCGTGGTGGCTGGTGTAGCGCCACTCACCGCTGCTGTTCTTGAACCAGTACTTGGAGCCGTCCCAGCCCTGCCGCATCCCGCCGGAGGCCGCGGTCGCCGAGCCGTTGGAACCGGCGCTCTGCGCGGAGGAGGAGCCGGAGCCGCCGCCCACCGCCTTGGTGTAGACGCTGTGGTGGCTGGTGTACCGCCACTCGCCCTGGGCGTTCTTGAACCAGTACTTCGAGCCGTCCCAGCCCTGCTTGCCCGGGGCGGCGTGCGCGGCCCCGGCTCCGGCGGTCAGTCCGACCACCCCGGCGCCGGCCAGCACGGTGGTGGCCAGGCAGGTATTTCGCACCGCCCGGTGTATTCGCCCCCCGCCGGACGGCTCCGCCGCGCGGGCGGTGCGCGGCCGGGCCACACAGTTCGGGCAGGCGCAGCCCGTGATCGCCGGGATGCTGCCGAGGCTCTCCTCGAAACCGATCAGCGCCGCGTCGTCCGCGTCCGCGAACGCCGGGGCGGCGTCCGTGCCGGTGGCTATCCTCATGCCGGTCGTCCTTCCTTCCGCCCGGCCCGGGCGGCCGGGGGCGGTACCGAGGCGGCCACTCCGGCCGGGGCGACGAAGGCGACCAGCAGCTGCTCCATCAGCGCGCTCCGGGCGGCCTCGTCCAGCTCGTGCGCGGTCGCGCGCTCCAGCCGGCGCACGGCGAGCGCCGCCGCCTCCACCGCGTCGTCCACCAGCACCGTGCGCAGGCCCGCGTCCAGGTCGGCCAGCCGGCGGCGGCGCATCGACTCGGCCACCTCCGGCGCGTAGTCCAGGGCCAGCGGCTGGGCCGAGTAGACCTCCAGGCCGGCCGGCGCGACCTCGGCGGCCAGCGCCCGGGTCAGCTCGTCGGCGAACCACTGGCCGTCGCGCAGCGCGGGCCCGGGAGCCGCGTTGCTGTCGCACGGCAGCGTGGAGGCGGTCCGGGTGAGCACCGCCTGGACCTGCTCGCGCAGGTAGCTCTCGTGGTCCTCGATCGCCAGCGTCGCGCGGGCGGTGTCCTTGACCCGCCAGACGATCAGCAGCCGGACGACGATCGGCGTCCCGGTGCGGTCGACGACCTTGACCGGCTCGCTGCGCCAGTGCCGCAGCCGGACGTCCACCCGGCGGCGGCGCAGCAGCGGGTTGACCCAGACCAGGCCGGTGCGGCGGACGGTGCCCCGGTAGCGGCCCCAGCGGGTGAGCACCCGGGTCTCGCCGCCCGCGTTGGCCAGCAGGCCGGCGAGCGAGAGGACGACGACCAGTCCGGCGGCGCCCACGGCGGCCACCGACCGGGCGGTCACCTCGGCCTGGCCGCTGGCCCGGGCGGCGTCCGTGCGCAGGTCGGGCAGCGCATCCCAGTACGGGATGACGCCGTCGCGTGCCAGCACCAGCAGGACGGCGGCCGTGCCGATCAGCAGGCCGGCCAGGGCGACCCAGCCGGGCAGCGAGGAGGCGCTCCGCTCACGGAGCGTCTGGTCGGCGCGCGGGGGGCGGCGCGAGGTGGCGGCGGCCGCCGCCCCGGCGTGGGCGGGCTCATGCTCTTCCACCACGGGGAGCGTCGAGGTCACCGGCGGCGCCGGATCCACCGTCTCCAGCGGATCGCGCAGGTCGACGGGGGTGCCGACGGACGGGCCCGGAACCACCGCGATCGGGGTGGTGGCGGGTCCGTTGTCAGCCGGCCTGGCAGGCCTGGGCGTCCTCGCGGCGTTGGCCGACGGGCTGGAACCCACGGCGGAACGTTCCGGCAGCGCCGGGGGGAACGACTTGGGCAGGTGGTCGGGTCGCTGCGAAGAATCGCGGGTGACGTCCATGCACGGATCCTCAGGTTCAGTGTGTCGCGCAACGGGCGGCCCGGATCTGACGGGCAGTGCCAGGGCCCAGGCTAAGTTCATACGTCATCAAATGCGACATTTGAACCAGTGCGTGTCGACATTTACTGACGAATCATCCGTAGCCGGACCTGACGCGCAGGCACATGAGCGGACAAAGGGGAGGCGGTTCAGCGCCGCCGGGGGCCGGATCCCCGGGTGATCACCCGGCGGGTGATCAGCCCGATGCCGGTGAGCACCAGCAGGACCCCGGCGAGCGCGCCGCGCCAGCCGTCCGACCGGTGCCGGTCGGAGGCCGTCGGTGACGGCGCCTCCTCCGCGTCGGCGGTGCCGGCGGCGGGGGCGGCGGTGGCTGCGGCCTGGGCCGCCTGCCGCGGCCCGCTCGGCGGCGGCGCGGCAGGCGCCCGGTCCGGGGTGGCGGCGGGGGTGGCCGCGGGGGTGACGGGCGGGGTGGAGGTCTGAGCGGGAGCGGGGGCGACGGTGGGCCGCGGGGACGACGCCGTGCTCGGGGTCGTGGTCGGCGTCGCGGTCGGGGTCGCGATCGGGGTCGTGGTCGGCGTCGGGGTCGCCGTCGGCGTGGCGGAGGGGCTCGGGGTCGGGGTCGCCGGACCGGACACCGTGGGCGTGGGCGACGGTGTCGCCGGTCGGATCACCACCCCGGTGAACGGTGGCACGACGACCGGCAGCAGCCCGGACGGGGCGGGACCGGGTACCCCGGCGGGAGCGGGAACGGACGGAACGGCGGGAACGGGTGCGGCCCCGCTCCCGGGCGGCACGGGAGCGCTGGGCGAGGGGGCTGCCGGAGTGGCGGCCGAGGGCCTCGGCACCGTCGGCGCGGCGCTCACCGGGGACGGAACGGCCACCGAGGGAACGGGCACGGTGGGCGTGGCGGTGGGCGTGGCGGTGGCACGCGTCGCCGTGGCCGTGGGGCTCGCCGTAGCCGTGGGCGTCGCCGCCCGGGTGGGCGTGGCCACCGGCGACGGCGTCGCGGCCGCCGGCCCGGAGGGCGTCGGCGCCGGAACCGCCGTCGGCGTCGCACCCGGCCCCACCGCCGACCCGGACGCCGCGACCCGGACCGCCACCGCGTCCGCCGCCGTCCTGTTCCCGGCCTGGTCGGCCGCCGTGACGACCAGCCACTGCTCCCCGTCCGTCAGGTCCCGGTTGGCCGTGCACGTCCAACTCCCGTCGACGGCCGCCGTCGCACCGCACGCGGTGATCCGCGCGGCCCCGCCGCCACCGCGCCCGGGGCCGGCGGTGACCAGCACCTGCGCCCCGGGCTCGGCCCTCCCCACCAGCCGGGGCCGGGCGGACCGGAGGGTCTCCCCGGCGGCCGGCGCGGTGAGCACCGGACGCTCCGGCGCCACGGTGTCGACCACCAGCTCGGCCGGCCGCCCCGCGGTCCGGTTCCCGGCGAGGTCGGCGGCGGCCGGGGTGAGCCGGTGCCGGCCGTCCGCCAGGTTCTCCACCGGCAGGCAGGACCAGCCGCCGTCGGCCCCGACGGCCGTGCTGCACAGGTCGGCCTCCGGGCCGCCGGGCGGCAGGTCGGTGACGATGACGGTGCCGCCCGGCTCGCCGGTGCCGGCCAGCCGGAGGCCGGGGTCGTTGGTGAACCCGGGCAGGCTGAGCACGGGGGTGCCCGGTGCCGCGGTCCGCACGGTGATCCGGACCGGCTCGCCGCGCAGCGCCGAACCGGTGACGGTGGCCGGCACCGGGGTGAGGGTGTGCGGGCCGTCGGCGAGCGGCGCGTCCGGGCGGCAGGACCAGTCGCCGCCCCGGGCGGACCGGGCGCGGCAGAGCACGGCGTCGCCCTCGCGGACCTCGACGCCCGCTCCGGTCCTCGCCCCGCCGCCGGAGATCCGGGGACGGTTCTCGGCGACCGTGCCGCCGTCCACCGGGTAGGAGATCTCCGGGCGGGCGGCTCCGACGGTGAGCCGGATCCGCTGGTCCAGGGCCTGTCCGGAGTCGGCGGAGCCGTCGGCCGGCACCACCTGGGCGGAGTCCCGGCCGATCCGCAGCCGGGCCCAGGTCTCGCCGGAGGAGGCATTGGCGGGGACGGTCCACTCCAGGGTGGTGCCGCCTCCGCCGGGGGCGACCTCGGTCTGCACCCGCTCGGCCGGGTCGAAGCGGCCGTTGCGGTCGAAGTCGACCCAGCCGGCCAGGGTGGCGGGCGCACCGCCGGCGGCGACGGGCACGGTGAGCCGGTAGCCCTGGCCGACCGCCGCCTCCTCGGGGAAGCCGAGGGTCCGGTCGGTGCCCCGATTGTCGGCGTCGCCGCCGAACCGGAGATCGGAACGCGGATGGGAGGCGCTGCCGTAGCTCTGCGGGGCGGCGCCGGAGCCGGAATTCCCGGTGGCCTTTCCGGCGGGTCCGGCGGGGCCCGGCCCGGGATTGCGGACCGCTCCGGGGAATGCCGCCCGGAACGTTCCGACGGCCTGCCGGGAAGTGCCCCCGGCGGCATTGTCCCCGGCGGTCCGGAAAGTCCGCTCGGGACCCCCGTCCGCACCCAGGGCGCCGAAGCGATCAATTCCGGGAGGGCCGGCGAATTCACCGGCGCCGCCGGCGACGGCTCCGCCGGGGGCCGCGACGAACCCCGGCCCGCCGGCGGACGGCGCGTTCCAGCCGGTCAGCAGCCCGGCCGCCAGAACGGCGGCGGCGCCCGCCGCAGCCGGGAACTGTCGGCTCATCCGGCTCTCCTTCGCATCGGCTGCCGGGCGGCCTGGATGGCCGGGCAGGCTGAACACAGGACTGGACACAAGATCAGACAAAACGGAATCACGATCCCGGGCCGGCCGTACCGCGACACTTGCACCATCGGCCGCATGACACCCGATTGGCGGCCCTCCGACCGGCAGGACGGGATGTACCCGAAAGAACTGCATTTCATCCATTAAGCGGGGTATCACGGGGTATCGCGCGGAGTCCCGGTGAAGCCGACCGCGCACCCACGTCCGGTATCCGACCATTCACCGGTGAACTCTGTTCGAATTGCCGGACCGCTCGGCAGCCTGCGCGACCCCGGGACCCGCCACGCCGGGTACGGGGCGCTCCCCGACCACTTCCCCGCCGTCGGCGGCCGGACCGGATCCGGCCCGACCCGGTGCCGGCGATCTTCAACCGGGCCCGGTCGCCGATCTCCTCGGAATGGTTCCTGGATCAACCGGACCGAGCAGGGCTGAGCCCCGGGCGAACCCCCGGCGAACCCCGGAAACGCGAAGACCCCCGGCCGATGGCCGGGGGTCTTCCTGTGGTGCGCTCAGCAGGATTCGAACCTGCAACCTCTTGATCCGTAGTCAAGTGCTCTATCCGTTGAGCTATGAGCGCAAGTTCCGGGCGGACCCGGTCTTGCGGGGTTTGGTGCGCTCAGCAGGATTCGAACCTGCAACCTCTTGATCCGTAGTCAAGTGCTCTATCCGTTGAGCTATGAGCGCTCGCCCCGTCGAACGTTTCCTCCGGGGCGGTGCGGGGACAACATTACATGACCTGCGGCGTGGGACGAAATCGATTGATCCGGGCACCCCGGGCACCCCGGGCACCCCGGCCCGCACCTCCCCGGACATGCGAAGAGCCCCGCCGACGAGATCGTCGGCGGGGCTCCCGGCTGGCGGAGGCTGAGGGATTTGAACCCTCGATCAGGAATAACCCCGAAACCGCATTAGCAGTGCGGCGCCATAGACCGGACTAGGCGAAGCCTCCTCCACACGGATCAAGCCCGCGTGCGCGGACTCGTTCCCTGTGCCTGTGATGATGCCACAACCCGGGGGCCCGGCACCAACCGCCGACCACGTTACTAGGCGGGTCGTCCCCGCCGCAAAGAAGAATGAGATACTGCCCTCTCCGGAGAGAGCTGCCCTGAGCCGAGGAGACCTGTCGACGTGAGCAGCAGGCCGATCCGAGGCGCTGCTCGCCTCGCCGCCATACTCGACGCCCTGCCCGACGCGCTGCTGCTGGTGAACAGCAACGGCACCGTCGTCGATGCCAACAACGCTGCCGTCCAGGCGCTACAGGCACCCGGCACCTCGCTGGTCGGCATGGGCGTGCTCGACCTGCTCCCGGAGTTCGACCCCAGCCGGATCCCCGGCTCGATGCGGCCCGCCGCCCGCGAGGACGAGGCGCTCGACCGCCCGGTGCGGATGACCGCCCGGCGCACCGACGGCACCACCTTCCCCGTCGAGGTCTCCGGCAACGACTTCGACGACGACGGGTCCGGCGCCGGAGCCGGCCCGGGCTCCGGCTACGCGCCCCCGACGCCCTACGACCCGTACCGCGAGGGCTCCCGCTCCTCCGACCTGCTCCTGCTGCTGGTCCGCGACCTGACCGGCCGGCTCGGCGTCGAGGCGGAGCTGCGCCGCCAGCACAAGCAGACCGAGATGATCCTGCGGGCCGCCGCCGAGGGCGTGCTCGGCGTGGACCTCGAAGGCCGCTGCGTGCTGGTCAACCCGGCCGCCGCGCACATCCTGGAGTACCGGGCCAGCGAGCTGGGCGGCCGTGAGCTGCACCCGCTGATCCAGCACTCCCGGGCCGACGGCACCCCGCTGGCGCTGGAGGAGTCCGCGCTGCTGGACACCCTGACCTCCGGGCGCAAGCACCGGGTGCGCGGCACCGTGCTGTGGCGCAAGGACGGCCGTCCGGTCACCGTCGACCTCACCACCGCCCCCGTCCGGGACGGCGACCAGCTGGTCGGCGCCGTGATGACCTTCACCGACCGCAGCCGCGAGCTGGCGCTGGTCGCCCGCAACGAGCACCTCACCGCCGTCCTGGAGAGCGAGCTGGGCGGCGCCCTGACGGCGCTGCACCGGCGGATCGACGCGCTCGCCGCCGACCCCGCCGGGCAGCTCTGGCCGGAGGCCAACTGGACCCTGCGCCGGCTGGCCGACGAGTGCCGCCGGTACGGCAAGCTGATCGAGGGCGTGCTGGCCCACCAGCGCTCCGAGGCCGGCGAGGGCGCCGGGTCCGGGGCCGACGGGAAGGGCGCGGACGGCAAGGGTGCCGACGACAAGCCCGGCCGGAAGGCCGCCAGGCCGGTCGCCCTGGACAAGGTGGTCCGCCGGGCCGTCGAGCACGCGGGCGAGCTGGTCGGCCCCGGCCGGGTGCGGTTCTCCGTGCACGCCGCCGCCGTCGAGGTGATCGCCGACGAGCAGCGGCTCGCCCAGGCGCTGGCCCACCTGGTCGCCGACGTCAGCGGCATCGGTCTGGCGCTGGACGACGCCGCCCCCGAACCGCCCTCCCCCGGGCTCGCCGCCCCCGGCACGCCGGCCGCCCTGCCGCCGGCCGGCGGCGACGTGCCGGCCGTGGTGCTCGCGGCCGCCCAGCGCGGTGAGGTCGCCCGGGTGGAGATCCGCGGCCCCGGACGCGGCGGCAGCCCCGTCCACCTGCCGATAGCCCGCGCGGTGGTGGAGCGCCACGGCGGGGTGCTCCAGCCGCACGAGCTGCCGGGACGCGCCGGCACCACGTACGTCGTCGAGCTTCCGCTGGACCCGGCCGCCGCCAAGGCCGCCGCCGAGCGCGCGTCCGCCGAGGGCCGGTCGGACCGGCCGAAGGAGAGCGACAGCGCCGTCCTGCCCGACCTGCCGGGCATCCCGCAACTGCCGAGCGCCGCCCCCGACGAGGAGCCGGCCGCCGCCGAGGACGCCGCTCCCGCCGGCGCTCCGGCGGATGACGCCGCGGAGAGCACGCCGAACGGTTCCGCCGCCGCCGACCCTGCGCCGACCGGCGGTGCGCCGGGCGAGGCGCCGGCCGCCGAGCAGCGGCGCGGACGCCGTGGCCGGCCGGCCGTCGAGCAGCCGCCCGCCACCCCTGAGCAGCCCGGCCCCGACGGGACCGCGCCCGCCCCCGCGGCCGGCGGCGCCCCGGAGGTGCCCGCCGACCAGTGGCCCAACGCCCCCGCCCGGATCGAGCGGGCCGTCCCCGAGCAGTGGAACGGCACCGGCAACGACCCCGCGTACGGGCGCCAGGGCCTGGGCGGCCCGAGCGGCCCGCAGAACGACCCCTGGGGCAAGGACGACGGCCGTTCCGGCACCGCCTACGCCGTCCCGGTCGACGGCGCGCGCCCGGACGGGCGCCCCGGCGAGCTCCGGCCGGGCCCGGCCGCCGGTGCCGACGAGCGCCGGGCCGCCGACGGCGAGGGCGGCGGACGCGGTCCGATCGCGCTCGGCCCCGGCGGCGGCGAGTCCGCGCCGGACGCCCCGGCCGGGCCCGAGGGCGCCGACGCCGAGCCCCGGCCGTCCCGGCGCCGCCGCGCGCTGCCCGGCGCCGAGGACTCCTCCGGCGGCTTCGCCCTGCCCGGCATCACCGACGCCCCCGCCTACCCGGGGCTGGAGCACGCCCTGCCGGCCGGACCGGCGCCCGCTCCGCCCGAGCCCGCCGCGCCCACGCCGACCGGCCGGCGGCGCCGGCTGGCCGTCCCACCCGGACCGGGCGGCGAGGCCGGCGGCCCGTCCGCGCCCGAGGGCGCCGCGGCGGGCGGCTCGGCGCTGCCCGCGCTGCCGTCGGCCGCCCCGGCGCTGCCCGGCCCCCCCGGCTCGCCCGGTTCGCCCGCCGGCGAGGGCGCTCCGCGTCCGGTCGGCAGCGGCCTGGGCGAGCTGGCCCCGCCGCGTCCGCTCGGCGCACCCGGGACCCCCGGCGCCGTCGTGCCCGTGACGCCGGTGGCGCCGGCGGCGCCCGCCGACGGCCGGCCCGCGCCGCGTCCGATGGCCGAGCTGCCCGCCGGGTCCGGCGCGCCCGCGCCCGCCCCGGCGGCCCCCGGTACCCCGCAGGTCAACGCGCCGATCGCGCTGCCGGGCGGCCGCGGCGAGGTCGGCGAGCACGCCTCGATCCCCGCCCCCGCCCCCGACGGCGGTCCGCGCCGGCTGCTGGTCTGGCCCGAGCCCGACCCGGCCACCCGGCAGGCGCTCCAGGACCGCGGCTACCGCCCGGTGATCGTCCGCTCCCGCGAGGAGGTGGACGCGCAGGTCGCCGGGTTCCCCGCCGCGCTCTTCGTCGACCCGCTGACCGGCCCGATCACCCGCACCGCGCTGCAGTCGCTGCGCACGGCGGCGCTGAACAGCCGTGTCCCGGTGCTGGTCACCGCCGGCCTCGGGCAGGCCACCCGGGACGCCGCGTACGGCGCCGATCCGGCCGTCCTGCTGCGCGCCCTCGCCCCGCGCGACGGCGAGAACCACGCCCCGCGCGTCCTGCTGGTCGAGGGGGACCCGGACATCGCCGCCGCGCTGATCGGCAGCCTGGAGCGGCGCGGCATGCACGTCGAGCACGCGGTGGACGAGAACGACGCGGTCGCCCGGGCCAGCAGTGTGCAGCCCAACCTGGTGGTGATGGACCTGCTGCAGATCCGCCGCCGCCGGGTCGGCCTGCTGGACTGGCTGCGGGCCAACGACCGGCTGCACCGCACCCCGCTCGTCGTCTACACCTCGGTGGACCTCGACCCGCGCGAGCTGCCCCGGCTGCGCACCGGCGAGACGGTGCTCTTCCTCGCCGAGCGCTCGACCAGCGACGACGTGCAGTCCCGGATCGTCGACCTGCTCGGGCGGATCGGCGCCATGGGCGAGGCGGGCGTCGCCGCGGCGGGCTGACAGGCGGACAGGCCGGGGGCCGGCCACCCCGGGAAGGGGTGGCCGGCCCTCGGCGTGCGCCCTACTCCTTGCCGAGGCGCGTGACGTCCAGCCGCTGCGCCGCGTAGTCGGCGCGGATCACCTTCTTGTCGAACTTGCCGACCGAGGTCTTCGGCACCGCCTCGACGATCGCCCAGCGCTCCGGCAGCTGCCAGGAGGCGATCCGCCCGGCCAGGAACGCCCGCAGCTCCGGCAGTCCGGCGGTGGCGCCCGGCCGCAGCACGACGGTGGCCAGCGGGCGCTCGCCCCACTTCTCGTCCGGGACGGCCACCACGGCGGCCTCGGCGACCTCCGGGTGCGCCATCAGGTGGTTCTCCAGGTCCACCGAGGAGATCCACTCGCCGCCGGACTTGATCACGTCCTTGGCCCGGTCGGTGAGGGTCAGGTAGCCGTCCGCGGTGATCGTGCCGACGTCGCCGGTGCGCAGCCAGCCGTCCTCGGAGAACTTGTCCTCCGGGCGCTGCGGGTCCTGGCCCGCGCCCCCGTAGTACGCCCCCGCGATCCACGGGCCGCGCACCTCCAGCTCGCCCGCCGACACCCCGTCGTGCGGCATCCGCTCGCCGCCCGGGCCGATCAGCCGGGCCTCGACGGAGGCCGGGAAGACGCCCTGGGTGACCCGGTAGGGCCACTCCTCCTCCGGGGTCAGGCCGCCCGGCGGCTGGGCGAAGGAGCCGAGCGGCGAGGTCTCGGTCATGCCCCAGGCGTGGATGACGCGGATGCCGTGGCGCTCCTGGTAGCCCTGCATCAGCGACGGCGGGCAGGCCGAGCCGCCGATCACCACCATCCGCAGGCTGGAGGTGTCGTAGTCGCCGGCGTCCAGCTCGTCCAGCAGGCCGCTCCAGATCGTCGGCACGGCCGCGCTGACGGTGGGCCGCACGGCGGCGATCATCGCGGCCATCGGCTTGGGCTGGAGGAAGCGGTCCGGCATCAGCAGGCTCGCGCCGGACATGAAGGCGGCGTGCGGGATGCCCCAGGCGTTGACGTGGAACATCGGCACGACCGGCAGCGCGGTGTCGCGCGGGGTGAAGGCGAAGTTGTCGCCGGTGTTGACCTGGAGGCAGTGCAGGTAGACCGAGCGGTGGCTGTAGAGCACGCCCTTGGGGTCGCCGGTGGTGCCGGAGGTGTAACAGAGCACGGCGGCCTGGCGCTCGTCGATGTCGGAGCGCCACGGATAGGAGGTCGGCCGGTCCGCGATCAGTTCCTCGTAGTCGTGCACGCCGCCCGCGAAGCCGGCCAGCACCGACCGGTCGCCGGGGCCGCTGACCACGATGTGCCTGAGGGTCGGGGCGAGCTCGGGGAGGACCGCCGCCAGCAGCGGGAGGACGGTGCCGTTGACGATGATCACGCGGTCGGCGGCGTGGTTGACGATGAACGACAGCTGGTTCGCCGGGAGCCGCAGGTTGAGGGTGTGCAGCACCGCGCCCATCGCCGGTACCGCGAGGTAGGCCTCCAGGTGCTCGGCGTTGTTCCACATCAGGGTGGCGACCCGGTCGTCCGCGCTCACGCCGAGTTCGTCGCGCAGGGCCCAGGCGAGCCGCGCCGCGCGGGCGCCGACCTCGGCGTACGTCCGGACCACCGGGCCGGTCCCGTCCCAGGTGGTGACCGTCGCCCCGCCGTGGATCGTGGACCCGTGCTCAAGGATCCGGGCGACGGTGAGCGGTACGTCCTGCATCGTGCTGAACACGGGTCCTCCTCGACCTGGGCGGCACTGCGGCGGCTCCTGCCCCGGCCCGGCCGGACGCCGGCTACTGGGCGGTAATACGGGCAGTAGGGCCCGATTCTGCCGCGCCCGCTCCCCGATGTCAGCATCCCGACGACGTTGCCCCGATCACGACCCGGCCACGGTCCGGCCACGGTCCCCCCGGTCGGGCGGGGGCCGCCCGGCTGCGGGCGCCGCCGGCCGGGATACTGGGGCCATGGGCGACGGACGCGGCGAACGGCGGGTGGGGCGGGGTCTGGCCGGGTTCCGGGTGCCCTGCCCGTGTTGTTCCGGCGGGGTGCGGACCCAGGCGCGCAAGGGCCTGCGGGCCGGGCGCACCGGTACCGGGTACGTCCCGGAGACCTGCCGCTACTGCCAGGGCCGGGGCTGGCTGGGGCTCGCGCCGCGGGAGTGAGGGGCCGCCGCGCCGGCGGGGCCGTCAGCGGGCGAGCGGGGCGTCGACCTGGTTGCGGTCGACGGTGAGCGTCGCCCCGCCGTAGGTCTCCTCGACGTTGCCGCGGTACTGGTGGACGCGCTGGTGCCGGGACCAGAGTTCCGCGGTGAGCGGTCCGCCACCGGTGGTGTCGGCACGGTCGTCCCAGCGGGCGTACCAGAGGACGTCGGGCAGCGGTGAACTGCCGGCCCGGGCGGCCGCGGCGAGGTCGGCGATGCCGGAGTCCAGGCTGGAGTAGAAGCCCGAGCGGTAGCCGGCCGCGTGCAGCGCCTGGGTCCAGCCGACGGTGAAGTCGACGACGGCCTGGCCGCAGGCGCGGTCGCGCAGCGGGTAGGCCTCGATGTCCAGGAAGACCGGGCTGCCGTGGCCGAGGCCGACCGCCCGCAGTCCGGCGACCGCCTCGTCCGCCTCCTGGCGCCCCTGCCGGGTGGCCCGCGCGGGGTCGATCCGCTTGGGCTTGCGGCTCAGTTCGCTGCACGGCGCCTGGAGGCCGACGTGCACCGGCAGGAACCGCCACCCCATCGCCCGGGCCTCGCGCACCCAGTCGGCGGTGAGCCTGGGCTGGGCGCAGCCGCGCTGGCCGCCGCTGGTGTAGATGCCGAGCGCCCCGTACGGCGAGGCGTCGCGCCAGGCCCGCAGGGTCTCCAGCGGGGGCGCGGTGCAGGCGTCGAAGGCCGCGCCGGTGTAGATGTCGCGGGCGCGGGCGGCGGGCGGCCCGAGCCGGTCGGGCAGCACGGCGGCCCGGATGCGGGGGACGGCGGCGGCCACCGGAGCGGCGTCGGCGCCCACCCCCAGGCCGGCGGCGGCCAGCAGGAGGACGAGGGAGGCGGCGGCGAGGGCCGCGCGGCGGAGATGGCGCACGCCGCCTTGATACTGACGGACCGTCGGGCGGGTGCGGCCGACACGCCGGGCACGCCGTCGACGCTCACCCTTTCGGACGCACCCGTCCGCATCCGTCCCGATTCTTGTAACGAGCTTGCTGCCCAGTGGCTCCTTACGGCAAACTCGCCACCATGCCCAGCTCCCATCCCAGCGAAACCTCCGCCCCGACGTCGGCCGCCGCCGTCGCCGAGGCGCTTGCCATGCCGCCCGCCCCCAAGGGCGAGCCCGCCGGCGAGCGGGGCAGCTGGCGACGAGGCCGGGCGCCCGGCGAGGGGCTGCCACCGGACGCGAGAGCCGGCCGACGGCTCACCGGCCTTCTGCGGCGCCCGGGAAGCATTCCGGCGCCGCTTCTCTGTGTCACGGCCATGTTCCTGGTGCAGACCGGGATCGCGTTCTCCAAGCCGCTCTTCGGGCCGCTCGGGGTGAGCGGCACCACCTTCCTGCGGCTGGGCTTCGCGGCCGTCGTCCTGCTGGCCGTCACCCGGCCGAAGCTGCGCGGGCGCCGGCCGCGCGACCTGGCCGCCGCCGCCCTGCTCGGCATGGCCTCGGCCGGCATGACGCTGCTGTTCGCCGGGGCGATCGACCGGCTGCCGATGGGCACCGCCGCCACCATCGAGTTCCTCGGCCCGCTCGCGGTGGCCCTGGTCTTCGCCCGCCGCGCCAGCCACCTGCTGTGGGCGCTGCTCGCGGCCGGCGGCGTGGCGCTGCTCACGCTGCTCGGCGAGGGCGGGGAGGGCGGCGGGCTGGACCCGGTCGGCCTGCTGTACGCCTTCGGGGCGGCCGCCTGCTACGCCGCGTACATCCTGTTCACGGACAAGGTCGGGGCGGCGTTCCAGGGCTTCCAGGGGCTGGCCGTGTCGATGACGGTCGGCGCGCTGACGGTGGCGCCGTTCGGCCTCGGCCAGGCCTGGCACGGGCTGACCGAGCCCGGCGCCTCGCCGCTGATGCTGCTGCTGGCGGTGGCCGGGGTGTCGCTGCTGCTGCCGGTGATCCCGTACGCGCTGGAGATGACGGCGCTGCGGCGGATGCCGCAGCGGGTGTTCAGCGTGCTGGTCAGCCTGGAACCGGCGGTCAGCGCGCTGGTCGGCCTGGTGGTGCTGGGTCAGCTGCTGGGCGCCGTGCAGCTGGCGGGCATCGGCTGCGTGGTGGCGGCGAGCGTCGGGGCGACGCTGACCGGCAGACGCTGACCGGGAGACGCTGACCGGGAGACGCCGAGGCACCGCCCGACGGTGCGCAGGGGGCGCGCATCGGATTGATGCGCGCCCCCGCCGCATCAGGGCCAGAGGAGGGTGCGCGACCACTCCGGGGTGCGGACCGGGCCGGTCCGGGTGTAGCGCAGCCGGACGTGGTGGCGCTCCGCGTCGCCCTGCCAGAACTCCACCTCGTGCGCCCAGAGCGTGTAGACGGCGTGCCCGGCCGCGACCGCGTCCGGGGTGGCCTCCAGCCGGCGGCGGGCGACCGCCACCGCCTCCTCGTACTCGGCCGGCGAGGCCAGCGGCTCGCTCTGCCGCCCGACCAGCGCGCCGATCCGGGCGGCCGGGGAGCGGGTGGCGAACTCGGCCCCCGCCACCTGGTCGGCGGCCCGCTCGACGGTGCCGCGCACCCGCACCTGGCGGCCGAGCTGCGGCCAGTAGACGGTGAGCGCGGCGGCCGGGTGGTCGGCGAGCTGGCGGCCCTTGGGGCTGTCGGCGGCGGCCGAGAAGACCCAGCCGGTCCCGGCGGCGTCCACGTCGCGCAGCACCAGGACGCGGGCGTCCGGCATGCCGTCGGCGTCGACCGTGGAGAGGGTGAACACCTGCGGGTCCGGCACGCCGGCGTGCAGGGCGGTGGCGAGCCAGTCCACGAAGAGCGGGCCGGGCTCGGCCGGGGCCGCCTCGGTGTCGAAGGTCGGCAGCGGGCGGGCCATCGGCGGGCGGCCGAGCATCAGCTCGGGCACCGACCGGGGCGCGGCCGGAGCCGGCTCCCCGCCGGGCCCGGGGCCCGCCGCGGGCCCGGTCTCGCCGGGGCCGGTCAGGCCCTCCTCCTCCGCTGCCATCGCGCCCTTCCTTCCGGTTGCCGCGGCCGCAGCCCGCGGCGGGCCGGTCGCCGCAGGGCGGGCCGGGCGCGGGGTGCGCTGTCGGAGCGCAACCGTACCGCCGCGCGGTGACGGCGCCGGGCGCGGGCCCTGGACTGGACCTGTCGCGGGCCCGGACGCGCCCGTGGGCGGCACCGATGTGCGGTGCCGCCCACGGGACCGGTGCGCGGTGACCCTTTCCGCTGCCCGGTTGCGCTTCGCGTCCTGTGCGGTCCTTCCGATCCGCTCCGCCCGTCCTGCCCGTCCTGCCTGTCCTGCCTGTCCTGCCTGTTGCAGCCGTCCTGTCCGTCCCGGTCGTCCGCCGACGGCGCCCCCGCCGTCCACGGCACCCGGGCGGTGCTCAGGAGAAGACCGGGGCGAGGGTGATGTCGTAGTTCTGGTTGGACTGGCCGGCCAGCACGCCGCCCGCGTTGTCCTTCACCCCGAGGGTGTTGGCCTGGTTCGAGGCCCCGGCCCCGGTGGCCGTCTGCTGGGCGGAGATGTGGTTGCCGTCGACCGAGCCGAAGACGTTGCCCGTGCCGACGTTCGACACCACGCCGCTGGTGGACCCGTCGTTGGCGAACGCGCCGTCGTCGGCGGCGGCGGAGCCGGCACCGGCGATCAGCAGACCGGCCGCGAGCGGGGCCGCCAGCAGTGCACCGGCCGCCCTGCGTGTTCGGGTGCGAGCCATGAAGCCTCCAAAAAGCGGTAATCATGCAAGATGTGCGGGAGTTCGCCGGCCAGACGAACCCCTGCGGGCTGCGACGCCGGGAGACAGACTTCCGCAACAAATCGACAAAGCGCCACCTCACGGCGCCCTTTTCGCCCTTTAGCGTGATATCCGGCCACCCGGCGCATAACTGCCGCCTGCACCGAAAACACGCCCTTCACACCACCTCCCACCTGCGGCGTAGTCGAACCGGCGGGTCACGATCAGTGCGCCCGAAACGGCGCGGGGAGAGCGTGCGGACAACCCGGCGCACCACGAGGGCGCGCGACGGCGGCGAACACGCCCCCTTATCGGTGCGGTCGCATTACCGTGTCGACAATTCAGGCCGCTTTCCGTCGGCCTGTACGAAGGCCCGGGCGCGGGGCGCGGGGGGGTGCGCGGGGGGGGTGCGGGGGGTGCGGAGATCCGGGCTCAGACCGCCTTGCCGGGATTGAGAATGCCCAGCGGGTCGAAGACCGCCTTCAGCTGCCGCTGGAGGTCCATCGCCACCGGCCCGAGCTCCTTCGCCAGCCACTCGCGCTTGAGCAGCCCCACCCCGTGCTCGCCGGTGATCGTGCCGCCCAGCTCCAGCCCCAGCGCCATGATCTCGTCGAAGGAGCGCTGCGCCCGGGCCGACTGCCCGGCGTCCGCCGCGTCGAAGATGACGATCGGGTGGGTGTTGCCGTCGCCCGCGTGGCTCACCACCCCGATGGTCAGCCCGTTCCGCTCGGCGATCGCCGCGACGCCGTCCAGCATCTCGGCCAGCCGCGAGCGCGGCACCGCCACGTCGTCGATCATCGTGGTGCCCAGCCGGTCCAGCGCGGGCAGCGCCTGACGGCGGGCCTCCAGCAGCAGCTCGGACTCGGCCTGGTCCTCGGCGGGCACCACCTCGGTCGCCCCGGCCGCCCGGCACAGTTCGCCGACCGCGGCCAGCTCGGCCGCCCGTTCCGGGCCGTCGAAGGCGACCAGCAGCAGCGCCCGGGTGGACTCCGGCAGCCCCATCCGCCCCAGGTCGTTGACCGCGCGCACGCTCACCGCGTCCATCAGCTCCATCAGCGACGGGGTGAAGCCGCGCGCCATCACCTCGCAGACCGCCGCGCCCGCCGCGGCCGCGCTCGGGAACTCCGCCGCCAGCGCCAGCTGCGGCGCGGGCGCCGGACGCAGCGCCAGCACCGCGCGGACCACCACGCCCAGGGTGCCCTCGGAGCCCACCAGCAGCCGGGTCAGGTCGTAGCCGGCGACCCCCTTGGCCGTCCGGCGGCCGGTGGACAGCAGCCGACCGTCGGCCAGCACCACGTCCAGGCCGAGCACGTACTCGCCGGTCACCCCGTACTTGACGCAGCAGAGGCCGCCCGCGCCGGTGCCGATGTTGCCGCCGATCGTGCAGGACTCCCAGCTCGACGGGTCGGGCGGGTAGGCGAGCCCCGAGGCGGCGGCGGCCCGGGAGAGCTCGGCGTTGACCACCCCCGGCTCGACCACCGCGATCCGGTTCACCGGGTCGATCTCCAGGATCCGGTTCATCTTCACCATCGACAGCACGATGCAGCCGTCGACGGCGTTGGCCGCGCCGGACAGCCCGGTCCTGGCGCCCTGCGGGACCACCGGCACGCGCAGCGCGGTGGCGGTCCGCATGACGTGCCGCACCTGCTCGACCGTCTCCGGGAAGACCACCACCGCGGGCGTGCCGGCCGGGCAGAAGTCCGCCATGTCGTGCCGGTAGGCGGCGGTCACGTCCGGGTCCACCGCCAGGGCGCCGGGCGGGAGGCCCTCCGCCAGCCGGTCCGTCAGATCACTCATCGCCGCCTCCGCTCACGCCGCCCGCCCTCGCACTCTGCCCGCCGCCCGCCCACCCGGCAAGTACGCCGCTCCGGCGCGGCCGGCCCCTGCGACTACGCGCGGACCACCGGCTCCTGGAGTTCCGTCACCCAGTCCGCCTCGTCCTCCGGGCACTCCAGGTAGAGCTCGCGGGCGTACCCCGTCGAGCGGTAGCCGTTCTCCTCGATGAAGCGCGCCAGTGCCTGGCCGGCGCCCAGGGAGGCGTCCATCGAGCCGCGGTGGACCACGCTCGCCGCCTCCTCGACGGCCGGCAGGTCGACCACCGCGAAGCCGTGCTCCCCGGCCGGGTCGACCGTGGCGGGGATCGGCACGGCCGCCCGGATCAGCACCGAGCCGTCGCCGTCCCCGGTGTCCTCGTAGCGGGCGACGGACGGCCCGGCGTGGTTGATGCCGGCCGCCGCCAGCCGGCCGCAGAGCTCCTCGAACAGCGGACCGATCACCGGCCCGATGTCCTGCGGCTCGTAGCCCGCCGCGACCCCGGTCAGCTCGGCCACCCGCACCGCCGGCACCCGCTTCACCACGACATCGTGTGTGGACATGGTCCCCTCGCTCTCGATCGTCCGGAGCCTCGCCTCCACCCGGGCCAGCCGCTCGGCGTCCGCGGCCATGGCCGCGGCGAGCTCTGCCCGCCGCAGCCGCAGCATCCCGCGCAGTTCGGCGGTGTCCACCTCCTCATCCAGGACGGCCCGCACCTGGTGCAGCGTGAAGCCGAGGTCCTTGAGGGCGATGAGCCGGTTGAGCCGGGCCAGTTGGGCCGCCTCGTAGCAGCGGTAGCCGCTGACCGGGTCGACCCGGGCCGGCCGGAGCAGCCCGATGGCGTCGTAGTGGCGCAGCATCCGGACCGACACCCGGCCGTGCTTGGCGAAGTCTCCGATGTTCAACATGGTTCCTCCAGTGCAGACCCTCACACGGTGTCACGGTCAAGCACCGGCTTCGCCACCCCCGTCCGTCACCCCCGTCCGTCACGTCGGTCCGTCACGTCAGTCCGTCACGTCGAACCCCCTCCGCTGCCCCAGCACCTGGAGGCTGCGCTGGCCGGGGATGCCGTTGGCGTCCTCGCCGGAGTAGCCGAGGCTGCGCTGGAACGCGGCGTACGCCTGCACGGAGCGGGTGCCGAGCGAGCCGTCCACCCAGCGCTCCTCCAGGAACCCCTCGTCCGCCAGGGCCTGTTCGACGATCCGCACCTCGCCGCCGTGGGTCTGGTGGCCCTGCTCGGCCCCCGGGTCGGTGCGCGCCGCCGCGACCACGTGGGCGAGCGAGACCCGCCGCGGCGAGGGCAGCCGGCCCAGCAGCCGGCGCAGCGAGTCCTCGCCCGGCACGCCGTCGGCGTCCGGCCCCGAGTACCCCAGGGCGTGCTGGAAGTCCTGGTAGTTGAGGGTGTCGGCGTCCCGCCAGTCCTCGTCGGGCCCGGACCGGTAGTGCCGGCCGAAGCCCTGCCGGACCAGCGCCTCGCCCACCTCCCTGACCTGCGGCCCGTGCGCGCCGTAGCCGTACTCCAGCCCGTTGACGGTCACCCGGTAGCGGGCGGGCCCGGACCCGCCCTGCGGCGGGGGCAGCGGCGCCCCGCCGGCCACCGCGACGATGCCGGGCATCACGACCTCGCGGAACTGCCGGACGCGGGCGTCCCCCGGGCAGGCCGTCCCGCCGTTCGACCACTCGGGGAACATCCGGTGCACCCCGAAGCCGGGCCCGTCCCACGCCGGGCAGATCCGCAGCGGAATGCCGTGCCGCCGGTGCAGCCACACCCCGAGCGCGACGAGCGCGTTGACCTGCGCGTCCGTCCACGGGTCGGTGCTCCGGTCGTCACTGGCCGTCTCCACGCTCACCGCACCGGTCCCGTCCGCCCTGCGGTTGGCGCGCATATTGGCGTCGGCCCGGGTCTCGGTGCCGATGAACTGCCCCACGGAGCCGTCGTACCCGACCCCGAAGTGGGACTCCAGATTGGTGGAGTCCCTCCAGTACTCGTACATCCGCCGCGGCGTCCACGGCGCCGCCACACTGTGGAAGATCACCTGCGTCGGCATGATCGCCGCCTGCTCGTCCGACTCGGGCTGGAGCTCCATCTTCTCCGCACCGGGGTACCAGGCCATCCGTCTCTCCTCGCCAGGCACAGGGCAGTTCGCCCCTTACGCCCGGATAGACGGACTCCACACCCCCACACGCGGACACACCCGCCCCAAACCCCCCGTTCAGGTGAATACGGACCCTGCCCCACCCCACCCCGAACAGCACGAAGGCGGGTGCCGACCTCAGTCGGCACCCGCCTTGAGCAGGTGGTTCTTCTCCTACCGGCGGAGAGCGTGGGATTCGAACCCACGGTACGGGGTCACCGCACGACAGTTTTCAAGAGCATCGAACTACCAAGTGCAACGATGGCTGCACCTGCGCCAAAGCGCCTCAGCCACAGTCTCCGAGCTGTCCGTTCCACCAATGTTCCACCGTGCACCTGAGAGCAGCTACGGCACCCCCAACCCACCATGACTCGCAAGACGGCCGCTCCGGCCCCATAGCCAGCTGTCACTGCCCAGTGGTGTGATAGCAGACAGGTCAACGGGCGCAGGGGGAGCGCAGCCATGAGTGGAACGAGATCTCGAGGATCCAACCTCGATCGAGCAACTCCGCTTCGCGTCGATCGCCGTCAGCCCACTGCGACACCCCGGTACCATGCTGGACACGAAAGTCAGTGTCGGCGGGGCATGCAGCGCGCGGTGTACACCATCCGCTCCACCCCAGCCAAGGCGCTGGCTCGATGCGCCGCTGGGAAAACTGATCCCGGCTGCTCAGAGAGGGGTTGCGTGAGCTCCGGATTCAGCCTTCCGCCGGCCTCTGGCGTGGGTTACCAGGCAGTGTCGTTCGACCTGCTTGGCGCCGCCGTGGGCGGTAGCTCTGACACGGTCCACGCAGCTCGCCTGGCAGCATTCGCCAGGATCCGTACCGAGAAGTCACGATACGGAATCGTCAACGACTACGTGGCCACCCGACTGGGGCTCGCCATCGGCGCCCCGGTCGTAGACGGCTACCTGGTGAAGGTCGGTTCGGATACGTGGGCCTTCTCCACCGTCGCCTTTGGCGAGAAGGGCCAGCGGCTCCCCCCGGCAGACCTTGAGGAGCTCGCGACGCTTCGTCCGTGGGAGGCCACTGGAATCTACGTGCTTGATCAGTGGATCTTGAACCTTGATCGACACGACGAGAACATTGGCTACCTTGAGAAACTAGGCGTCGCTGCATTCGATCATGAGTGGTCGCTCTTCGGCCCAGGCCGGGAGGACCAGACCGCGAGCCTCCGCGCCAGCCGGGACAAGCGGGTCGAGAAGCATCCGATAGCCGAGTGGCTTGCAACCGACGTCCACGTCTCGCAGTGGCTACGCCGGGTGAGATCCGTTCAGCCCGAGGAGCTCAACCGACACGTGGGTGGCTGTGTCCATGTCGGCCTCCTCTCTCGCGAAGAGGCGGGGGCCCTCGTAGACTTCCTGATATATAGGCAAGCCAACATCGCACGCTACATCGATGATTCCTGGGGCGACTTTAAGAATCTGACCAAGATCAGCCTACCCGACACGGAGGTGAGTGATAATGAGTAACTGGTTTCTAGTGAAGTACATCTCGGATGTATTCAGAAATGAACCGATGAACGTTGGCGTAGTTGTCTCTGGCCCCTCCGGCGTCGGATCTCGCTTCATTGGAGAGCGGGAGGACGGCTCGATCAACGGGCAGCGCCTCGGGAAGAAGATCGACGGTGTCGAGACATACAAAGCATGGGTTAAATTCATTCGGCGCGAGGCCGAAAAGGGAAGACTTGAGTCTCGCATCGATTCCCTAGCTCGTCGAGTTGGCGACAGTTACCTAATTGAGCGGCGCGGACCGGTCCTCTCCGGGCATGAAGACCAATCCCCGTCCGAAATCGCCGCCGAGCTCTTTTCCGCCTTGGTCACTACAGGTACCCCAGCAGCTCCGTCGCTTGACGCACTGGCCGAAGATGCCATCTCGCGCCTTGACCTACCACAAGGTCACGCAATCGATCGCGACGTGGATTACGACGTAGCCGACAGAAACGAAAGACACATAATCCACTTCGACTACCGTCACCGCGGCGGACCTGTGACCCTAATGGACCGGATCAGTCTGGCGCGACACGGGAAGCCGCTTTCACAGTCAGTGAATGATCTTCTCTTCAGGATCGACAAGATGGAGAAGAGTGGCAACGTGGATAACTTCGTTGCACTGTACTCGGGAGCAGACGCTTCAAGTGCTATCGAAAAGCAACTTCGCCTCATTAACGCCTACGCAAACACCGTAAACCTGAGCAACTCCGAAGCGAGCGACACCTTGGGTCAAATTCTAGGAGTCCCGACTCTACCCATTGCGGCACGCGGACTCCAAGGTGCTCGTTAGCGTTCAAGGCCAACTATCACGCATTCAACATCCCGGGCCGAATAGCGTCCACCAGAAGGCTCGGGATGTTTGCGTTTGATTCAATTAAGAGCGTCAGCAATTCTCTGCATCGAGTCGACGATGGCCACTGCTCCTGCGGCAGCCAGCTTGACGCCCTTCCCGGGCTTATTCGCAAAGCCGATGGTCGGCACGCCTGCAGCATCTCCAGCTTCCACATCTCGGGCGGCGTCGCCAATGAACACACAGTTCTCCGGCTTGGCACCCACCGCGTCCATAGCCTCCAGCAGGAGCCGCGGGTTCGGCTTCATGGACGACGGGTCACCGGGAGTTCGCCCAAAGACACCTGCCACATAGCCGCTCAGCCCGTGGGCCGAAAGATACGTCTCAATCGCCACGCCCGCGTTATTGCGAGCGAGCGTGAGCGCCGTGAGCACGCCGCCCGGGCCGAGGCTGAGCGGCGTGAGCGGGAGGCCGCCGAGCGGGCCCGCGCCGCGCTGCTGTCCGCCGGCCCGGCCGCCGAGCGCCTGCCGGAGGAGCGGGCCCGTGAGGTGGTCAAGGCCGCCATCGAGGCCGGGTTGCCGCAGCGCCAGGCGGTGGAGCTGACCGGATGGTCCGTCGGCTGGATCGCCGCCCGCTACAAGGAACACCCCACCGTCCGGCCCGCCCTGCACGCCGTCCCCACCACGACCGCTGAGGAGCAGGCATCGTGACCACCAGCCACACCGCTTCCGGGCTGATCAACGCGGCTGGAGCGCTGATGGCCGCGCTCAGCGCCACGCCGACCTGCCCGTTCCCAGGGTCACCAGCGAACAGGTCGTGTCCGCCGAACGCGACGCGTCCGGCGACCTGGTCCTCGTCTGGGGCCTGTGCTTCGGCTTCCACCGCGACACCGCGCTGAGCGACTTCGAGCAGTGGCGACAGGCCCTCGTGGTCGCCCCCGCCGCTGTCGAGCACAGCAGCACCGGTCCCCACGCCTGGCTGAGCGCCGCCACCACCTACGCCGGCACCCCGCTGACCCTGACCGGCTACTACACCCTCGCTGTCCGCGCCCCGCACGTCGACCACGGCGTGCCGGGCACCGAGGACGGCGGTGCGAGGTGAGCAAGCCGATCACTTCCCTGCCGCTGGTCGGTACCGTCCGCCGTGACGGCATCACGTACCGCGTCGCCGACCCCGTGCCGCTGGACGTGGTCAGCGGCCTGATCCGCGAGCCGTGGTGCTCGCGCCTGGTCGTCACCGACGCCAAGAGCGGCGGCGCCTGCCCCGGCGAGTTCACCGCGATGTGCGTGGTCGACGGCGAGCCGTTCGTCCTCGTCGGCCGCATCAGGCAGCGCTGATGTTCGGCCGCGACCCGAAGCCGCCCAAGTCCGGCCAGCAGCGGCGCGCGAAGGCCGTCCGCGAGGCAGACCGCGCCGGGCAGCGCCAGATCGACTCCCGCCGCACCAGCCGGTCCACCACCGCCTGGCACCGCGCCGAGGCCCCCCGCGCCTGGTGGCGCTCTTCCTGACCCGCTCCCCGATGCGCGCCCCGCACACCCTCCGGTGTGCGGGGCGCGCATCCTCTCTGACCTGGGAGTTTCCATGGGCTACTTGCTGAGCCTGTTCCTCGTGCTCCTCGACGCCGCGATCGCCGGCGTCGCCGTCCGCCAGCTGATCCGCCGGGGGTCGAACCGATGACCACCCCGCACAACGGCGACTGGGACGACGACCTCGCCGACATCCTGCAGAGGCTCGTCACCCTCGGCCCGACCCCCGAGCCCGCCCCGGCGTCGGCCCCGCCGGTTCCGCCTCAGCCCGCCGTTCCGCCGATGCCGTCCGCGCCACCCCAGGCCCCGCCCGCCGCGGCCGGGCCCGAGCCGGTGGTCGCCGAGTGGTGGCGCAAGGACGGTCCGACCCCGCCGCCCGTGCACACCCCGGTCCCGCTCGGCGCCGCCCAGGGCGACCAGGCCGGCGCCCGGCCCTCCTTCGAGTCCGCTGCACAGGCCTTCTGGGCTCCGGTCGGCCGGATCCTCGCCGACCAGGTCCCGCACATCGCCTCGCAGGTCGGCCAGCAGGTCGGCCAGCTCCTCACCGAGACCGAGGCCCAGCGCCACGCACGCGAGCAGGTCCAGTACGAGGCCCTGATCGCCTCCCAGCGCGCCGTGCGTGACGCCCAGTTCGCCGCCGCCGGCGAAACCCCCGAACAGCGCGACGAGCGCCACCGCGTCGAGGACGTCCTCACCCCGGGACACCGCCGCGACGACCTCGTCGGCATGGTCGACCTGCTCGCCGACCGGATCGGCGAGACCCCCGAGGAGCGGGCCGCCCGGCGCGAGGCCGAACGCGAGCTCGCCAGGCAGCGGGCCCGCGCCGAGGAGGACGCCCTGCGCGCCGCCCAGGGGGAGAGCCCCGAGCAGCGCACCCGCCGCCACCGCGTCCAGCGGCTCGCCGACCAGCGCGAGGCCCGCACCCGGGCCCGCCGCCAGCGGCGCCACGCCGCCCGCACCAAGGGCGACTCATCCGACCGGGCCCGCCGCTTCCGCCGCTGGTGCGTGCTCACCGCGATCAGCGCGACCAGCGGCTACTGGACCGGCCTCGTGTCCCTGGCCGCGCCGGGCGGCCCGTTCGTCGGCCTGCTCCTGGCCGCCGGCGGCTGGGCCGTCGACCTCCACACCCGCGACCGCGGCCGCCTGCGGGTCTCCGAGGTCCGCGGCCCCGGCCCCCTCCTGCTCCTGATCGCCCTACGCGTCCCGGTCGCCTCCGGCCTCGCCGTCGCCCTCGGCCTCGACCACGCCCTCGCCGCCCTCCCCCTCTGACCGACCAAGGAGCCAGACCATGAGCAGCCTCATCGCGATGGGCGCCGGCGGCGCCGCCACCGTCACCACCATGTACCTCTACGTCGGCATCCGCGGGAAGAACAAGATCAAGGTCGACGACGACCAGGTCCCCTACTGGGCGTTCGGCATCGGCCTGCTGAGCGCCAACGCGGGCACCGCGTTCCAGCAGCTGTCCGGCATCGGCCAGCAGCTGGGCGCCTCGTTCGAGGGCAACGCCGCGCTGGGGGACTGGCAGACCGGCGCGACCGCTGCCCTGCTGACCATCGCCGTGTTCGGGCTCAAGCCCCGGCCCTGGAAGGACGCCCTGTTCGGCGCCATCGCCCCCAGCCTCTACGCCGCCGCCGGCGGATTCTGGGCCATCCCCGCGTCCGTCCTCAGCGGCCTGATCAACTCGTTCATCGGCTGACCGCGATGGAGAAGATCTTCCCCACCGACACGGTCACCGCCACCATCCTGTACCCGTTCACCGGCCTGGCCGCCGGGACGCCCGTCCTCGTCCGCAAGCTGACGGCCCCCCAGCGCGAGCGCCGCGCCGAGGCCGCCGCCCTCAAGGCCAAGCAGGACAACATCGCGGCGGAGGTCACCGCGGCCGCCGAGGCCGCGTTCGCCAAGAAGGTCTCGGCGGAGACCGACCCGGTCAAGCGGGCCGCGATGGTCCAGGCCCAGGAGGCCTCGCAGGTGGCGGCCCGCCAGTTCGAGCTGGAGCAGGCCAAGGCGGCCCGTAAGGCCAAGCGCGGCAGGCTCGGCGACGCCGCCGGCGCGGCGGCCCTGATGCTGATCGTCGGCGGCCCGCTGGTGTGGTCCCTCGTCGGCCCCTGGGTCCGGCCCGGGATCGGCCTGCTCATAGGCGGGTGGTGGATCGCCGCCCTCATCCACGCCCCCACCCCCGCGAAGGCCTCCAAGGCCCCCGCCGTGGAGGACGTCGACGACCCGGCCGCCAACAACGTTGACGACGACCAGGACCAGCCCGAACCGGTGGTCGCGCCAGCCCTCGCCCCGGCCGAACTGGCCTCCGCCGTCGAGCACATGGTCGCCCTGCGCGCGCAAAGCGACGGCGGGGCCGGGAAAGTGCTCCTCTCCGAGGTCCTCGCCAGCCTCCAGCGGCACGGCCGCTACCCCGGTGCCAGCACCCGCGATTTCGGGGCCGTCGTGAGGGCTGCCGGCCTCCCCATCGAGAAGCGCGTCCGGGTCGGCGAAACCATCTCCCCCGGCCTCACCGCGGCCGGTCTGAGGGGCCACCTCGGACACTCCCCGCGTCTGCCCGCCCACGCGGTCCCCGACCGCACCCCCTCCGAGGCTGCCTGAAGCACCACCCGCCCAGCCCACCCCGAGCCCCCGTCCGGCGCTCCGGACGGGGGCTCTCCGGGCCTTTCCTCAGCCCCTCTCCCCCGACCCTGCCCGAAACCTCGCGCGCTCGACTACGCATGCGCTCCGACCTGCGAAAACCACACGACCACACCCTCAACTACACGCCGACCACGCCCTCGACCACACCGCCCGGAGAGGGGCTGGCGTGGGCGTCCGCCGCCTGAAAGCGAGCCGCATGACCACCGACGATCACGACCACCCGTACGACGCCCACGGCGACGAGGGCGACGTCGACCGGCCGACCCGCGAGGAGGAGAAGGCATACGAGATCGCCCTCGACGTCGCCGACGAGCAGCGCCGGGCAAAGGCCGAGCAGGCGGCCGGACCGCAGCCCGGTCACACCGAGACGTGCGAGGGCTGCCACGGCACCGGAGGCGGCTACGAGGACGAGGTCTGGGGCGACGACGCCTACGACGTCGTCACCGTCGAGTACGACCGCTGCCCCGAGTGCGGCGGCTGCGGCTTCTACGACTGTGACGCCACCTGCGAGACCGACCAGGACTGACCCGGCCCGCCCGGCCGACCGTGCCGCCCGCCCCCTGCCGCAGCCAGCGGCCCGGGGCGCGGACGGCGCGGGGACCGGACAGATCGGATCCGTACACCCCGGAGGCACCACATGGCCGACCCGCACACCCCGTACTTCAAGGACGTCCTGACCGCGCTCGGCGCCAACGCCGAACCCGCCGAGTCGTTCGCCCAGTACTGCAACGACGACGGCGAGCGGATGCTCGCCGAGATCTTCATCCGGCTCGCCGACGACCGCGCCGCCACCGGCGGCCACCCGCACGGCCTGGGCCTGTTCTGGAACCAGGTCACCGGCTGGCTGTGGATGCGCGGCACCAGCGACGGCCGCCTCTCCAACGAGCAGCCCCTGGTCCTCGCCCCGGTCGCCACCCCCGCCAGCATCGCCAGCGCCGTCCACGCCCTCCTGACCGGACGGGCCACCGCACTTCCCCTGCCCGGCGAGGACGCCCCGGCGACCGCCTACCCGGCGGTGCAGGAGCTGGCCGCCCCGGCCCGGTCGTCCGAGGAGGACGACCGGGACCCGCTCGACATCTGACCTCCCACATCCATCGGGCGGTCCGCGCCCGACGTCTTCCGTGGCTCGGGCCGCCCTGCTCCGTAGGAAAGGAGCCGCGTTGAGCATTGAGTCCGCGCACCCGAACGTGATCCCGTTCCGGCCCGAGCCCGCCGAGGTCAAGGCCGCCGAGCAGGCCGTCATCGGCGCAGCCCTGCTCGACCCCGTCCAGATCCCCGCGTTGGCCGCCCAGCTCGGCGACCCCGGGGCGTTCTACCACCCCGCGCACGAGACGATCTGGCGTGCCATCACCCGCATGGCCGGCGGTGAGCGGCCGGTGGATCCGCTGCTGCTGACCGGTGTCCTGCGCGCTCAGGGCGACCTCGGCCGGATCGGCGGGCCCGGCTACCTCCACACGTGCATCGAGGCGACCCCGACCGCGGCGAACGGTGACTACTACGCCGAGATCGTGCGCGCCGCGGCCGAGCGCCGCCGGATCAACACCGCCACCAGCCGTCTGGCCCACATGGCCGGCGACGGTGGGGCCGACCTGGACGACGTGCGCGCCGCCGCCCTGGCCGCGCTCGCCGACCTCGCCACCGGTGAGACCTGGCTCGACCCCGTCCCGCTCGGCTCCCACGGCGCCCTGCCGACCTTCCCCGTCCACGCCCTCCCGAAGTGGGTGGGCGCCTACGTGGAGGCGGTGGCGGAGTTCACCCAGACCCCGCCCGACATGGCCGCCACCATGGGCCTGGCCGCGCTGTCGACGGCCGCCGGCGGGCGGGTCGGGGTGGAGATCCGGCCCGGCTGGCGCGAGCAGTCGAACCTCTACCTGGTGTGTGCGATGCCGCCAGCCAGCCGCAAGTCCGATGTCTTCGCCGCGATGACCGCACCGGTCTACCGCATCGAGGACGAACTGCGCGCCGAGACACGGGCCCGGATCATCGAGGCCGAGACCGCCAAGGAGACCGCGCTGGCCGAGGTCGACGCGCTCATGGCCCGGGCCCGCAAGAACCCCGACCTCGACCGCGCGCACCTGGTCGCCGAGATCTCCGCCGCCAGGATGCTCGCCGACGAGATCGTCGTCCCGCCCAGCCCGAGGCTGACGCTGTCCGGGGACATCACCCCCGAGACCGTCACCCACCAGCTCGGCGTCCACCGCTGCCTGGCCGCGCTCTCCCCCGAGGGTGACCTGTTCGACAGCATCGTCGGCCGCTACAGCAGCAAGCCCAACCTCGGCGTCTTCCTCCAAGCGCACAAGGGCGAGCGGCTCCAGGCCGACCGGATCACCCGCGAACAGCCCACCGTCGACAAGCCCGCCCTCACCATCGGCGTCACCCCGCAGCCCGCCGTCCTCCAGGAGCTCGGCGCCGCCCCCGGCGCCCGCGACCGGGGCCTGCTCGCCCGCTTCCTCTACTCCCTGCCGCCCTCCAACCTCGGCTACCGCAAGATCCGCACCACGCCCGTACCGGAGCAGGTCGCCGCCGCCTACGACCTGCGCCTGACCGCGCTCCTGCGCGCACTCACGGGCCTGGACGAGCCGGTCACCGTCAGGATGACCGAGGCCGCCGACCTCGCCGTGGAAAAGCTGCAGGAGAAGTTCGAGGTCCAGCTCCGCCCGGACGAGCCGCTCGCCCACATCAAGGACTGGGCCGGCAAGCTCGTGGGCCACGTCGCCCGCATCGCCGTCCTGCTCCACCTCGCCGACCACGGCACCGGCGACTGGCGCGCGCCCGTCGAGGCCGCCACCGTCGACCGGGCCGCCGAGATCGCGGAGTACTACACCGCGCACACCCTCGCCGTGTTCGACCTCATCGCCGCCGACCCCGCCACCGAGGACGCCCACGCCCTCCTCCAGTGGCTCCGGCGCCCGAAGAAGGACGGCACCCACCGCACCCACATCAAGGCCCACGATGCCGTCGCCAGCAGCCGCCGCTTCAAGAAGGTCGCCGACGTCGAACCGGCCCTCGCCCTCCTCGAACAGCACGGCTGGCTCCGCACCGACCAGCCGCCCGCCGGCGGCCAGCGCGGCCGAGCCCCGGCCGTCACGTACCGTGTCCACCCGGCCGTGAGCACCCCCACGGACGGGGCCGAAGCCCCGTAACCGTCAGGGATGTCAGGGAAAATCCCTGACCAGCCAAAACACCGCCGGACGGCCTGTCAGGGAACGTCAGGGATGTCAGGGAAAGGCCGAATTTCCCTGACATCCCTGACACTTTCCGCCCTCCGCGCCCGTCCGCGAGAGATCCGGTAACACTCCGCAACCACCATTCGCACCCGCCGATGGAGTCGCCGCCATGCCCACGCAGGACCCGAAGCTCAAGCTCGCCGCCGTCCTCGAAGAGCTGGAGATGTCCCGCTCCGCCTTCTACCGCATGGTCGCCCGCGGGAAGGCCCCGAAGCTCATCAAGCTCCCCAACCACCAGATCCGCGTGCGCCGCAGCGACCTCGACGCCTGGTGGGCCGCGCAGGAGCAGAACGCCGCCTGACCCGCGCCCGCCCTTCCCTCGCAGCCCCCGGCCGACCGGCCGGGGGCTGCTCTCTTTCTGGAGCCCGATTGCTCACCTACGACGTCCAGATCCACGCCATCCGCGATCTCGGACGCGGTCGACGGCCGCACCAACTCCGCTGGCGCGTGGGGAAGAACCCCCACTCCGCGACCTTCACCACCTTCCCGCTCGCCGACGGCCGGCGAGCGGAACTGCTGACCGCCATGCGCAAGGGCGAGCAGTTCGAGACCGAGACCGGCCTGCCCGCCTCCGAGTTTCGGAAGCTGAACCAGGTGACGTGGTTCGCCCACGCCAAGCAATACGCCGAAGCGAAGTGGCTGCGCTCGTCGGCGAAGAACCGTGCCACCCGTGCGGACGCCCTGGCGACGCTCACCGAGGCCTTGGTGACGGACCGCCGAGGCAGGCCGGACCGCAAGGTGCTCCGCCTTGCGCTCTCCTGCTGGGCGTTCAACTTCTCCGAGCACCTGGCCGAGCCGCCCGAGGAGATCAGCTCGGCCTTGGCCTGGGTGACCAAGAAGTCCATCCCGCTGGACCAGTTGGACGACTCCGAGAACGTCCGCCTCGGCCTGGAGGCCATCGCCCGGCTGCTGGACGGAAGCGTCGCCGCGGACACCACGCTCGCCCGGAAGCGGATGGTGTTCAACAACGCCCTGCGGTACGCGGTGGAACGTCGGCGCCTGCCCAGCAACCCGCTCCAGTTCGTCGACTGGACACCGCCGGCCACGAGCGACGAGATCGACTTCCGGTGGGTGCCCAGCCCGGGGCAGGGCCGCGCGCTGCTGACGGGCGCCGGGCAGGTCTCGGCTCGGGGACAGCACCTGCGGGCGTTCTACGGGTGCATCCTGTACGCCGCCACGCGGCCGGCCGAGGCGACGAACCTGCGGCTGGCCGACTGCACCCTCCCCGAGATCGGGTGGGGCGAGCTGGTGCTCGGCAGCAGCTCGCCCCGAGTCGGGTCGCGCTGGACGAACGACGGGCAGTCGCACGAGGAGCGCGCCCTGAAGCGGCGGGCCCGGAACGCCACCCGGGAGGTGCCGATCCCGCCCGTGCTGGTCCAGTTGCTCCGTGAGCACGTCGCCGCGTACGGGGTGGCACCGGACGGCCGGCTGTTCCGCGCGGCGCGGGGCGGTCGGCTGCTGACCAAGGAGACCGCGGCCGTCTGGAAGCAGGCCCGCGAGATCGCGCTGACGCCCCACGAGGTGAAGACGCGACTCGCCGACGTGCCGTACTCGGCGCGACACACCGCCGTCTCCGGGTGGCTGGCGGCAGGCGTCGACCAAACCGAGGTGGCCCGGCGGGCGGGGCACAGCGTGGCCGTCCTGCTCCGGTTCTACGCGAAGGTCATCAACGGGCGCCAGGAGCGCGCGAATGGCCTGATCGAGCGGTTCCTCGACGGCGAGGAGCCAGCCTCGTAGGGCCCGGATCCGTTCCACAGGTGTTCCACACAGGGTGGTCCGGAGGGGCATCGGGGTGGGACAGCCCGGGACAGAATCGAAAAGAGCGGGTATCGGCATGTAGCCGATACCCGCTCTGATCAGGGCGTTCTCCAACAGCGGAGAGCGTGGGATTCGAACCCACGGTACGGGGTCACCGCACGACAGTTTTCAAGACTGTTCCCTTAGGCCGCTCGGGCAGCTCTCCAGGCGGAGGTCAGCCTAACGGGTCCGGCGGGGTTCGGTGCACCCGGTTTCCGGGGCGGGGTGGGGGTCAGTTGTCTCCGACGCGCTCGCTGAGGGTGACCTTGGTGGTGGCGGTCTGGCCGTTGCGGGTGTACTCGACGTCGACGGTCTCGCCGGGCTTGTGCGTCCAGATCTTGCTGACCAGGGCCGGGCCGTTCTCGATCGGGCTGCCGCCGAGCTTGGTGATGACGTCGCCGGGCTTGAGGCCGGCCTTGTCGGCGGCGCCGCCGGGGGTGACGGCCGGCTGGCCCTGGATGTCGCGGGTCTGGATCTGCGCGCCGTCGCCCTTGTAGTCGTCGTTGCGCAGCACGTCGAGCTTGGCGTAGACCGGCTTGCCGGTCTTGATCAGGGTGTCGGCGACCCACTTGGCCTGGTTGATCGGGATCGCGAAGCCGAGGCCGATGGAGCCGGCCCGGCCGTTGCTGGAGGCGTTGGACTGGATCGCCGAGTTGATGCCGATCACACCGCCGCCGGAGTCCAGCAGCGGGCCGCCGGAGTTGCCGGGGTTGATGGAGGCGTCGGTCTGCAGGGCGTTCATGTACGAGGACTGCGCGCCGGTCTCGTCGCCGGAGGCGACCGGGCGGTCCTTGGCGCTGATGATGCCGGTGGTGACGGTGGACTCCAGGCCGTACGGCGCGCCGATGGCGATGGTGGAGTCGCCGACGTTCACCTTGTCGGAGTCGGCCAGCGGCAGCGGCGTCAGCTTCTCCTTGGGCGGGTTGTCGAGCTTGATGACGGCGACGTCGTAGCCCTCGGCGCGGCCCAGCACGGAGGCGGGGTAGGAGGAGCCGTCGGCGAACTTGACGGTCAGTTTGCCGCCGCCGCTGGAGGCGGGCGCGACCACGTGGTTGTTGGTGAGGATGTGGCCCTCGGTGTCGAAGACGAAGCCGGTGCCGGTGCCGGACTCGCCGTTGCCCTGGGCCTTGATGGTGACGACGCTGGGCAGCGCCTTCTGCGCGATGCCGGCGACCGAGCCCGGGGCGGCCTCGTTCTTCTGCGAGTTGTTGGCCTGGACCGTGGTGGAGGTGCGGCCGGCCTTGGCGCTGACGCTCCCGCCGTCGCGGTCGGCGATGGCCACGCCGACCGCGCCGCCGGCCACGCCGGCCACCAGGGCGACGGCCGTGACCAGGGCGATCAGGCCGCCGCGCTTCTTGCGCGGGCCGCCGGGGAGCGGCGCGCCGGGGTACTCGCCCGGGTAGCCGAGCGGGCCGCCGGGACCACCGGGGGCCCCGGGCGCGCCGGGGGTGATGTCGTGCGGGGCGCCCCAGCCGCCGAGCGGCTGGCCGGCGCCGAACGGGTGGTGGTGCCGGCCGGTGGCGCCCGGGCCCTGCGGGGCGCCGGGGGCGGCGAACGGGTCGTGCGCGGCGAGCGCCGGGGGCACCGGCGTGCCCGGGGCCGGGGTCGCGTACGGGTTGCCGCCGTGCGGGGCGGCGACGGGCGCGACGGGCGCCGGAGCGACCGGGGCGGCCGGGGCCGCGGGCGCGGGCGGCAGGACCGGCGGCGGGGCGTCGAGGTACCCGGACTCGGCGGCCGGGGCGGGCGCCGGGGCGGCGGCCGGCTCCGGGGCGGCGACCTTGCTGAACGCCAGCGTGGGCGTGAACCCGCCGGAGCCCGCCTCGGCGGCCGGCTGGGCGGAGGACGGCAGGCCGGCCGCAGGCTGCTGCGCCGGACCGTCAGAAGCGGAACCCACCACCCCCTGGCCGCCGGAGGGCTGCTCCCCCTGCGACCCGGTGGACCCAACCTCGCGCTCGGTGCTCACGGACGACCTCCATAGCTGACAGGACCAACAACCATAGTTTTTCGCACACCCGATTCGATTGCCGTAAGGACCCTTCTGAAGAACTCATAAGAATCCTTAGCCGGGCCCGACGGCCGCCGCAGCGCCGTGCGCGACCCCGCCCGCCTTGGCGTTCTCCCCGCGGCCGACTAGCCTGTCGCTCCGAACTGACACGCGGGAGCTTGGACCCACCAGGCTGAGAGTGCGCCGGTCGACCGTAT
The DNA here is from genome assembly GCF_042957205.1 of Kitasatospora sp. NPDC008115. Taxonomy (NCBI): domain Bacteria; kingdom Bacillati; phylum Actinomycetota; class Actinomycetes; order Kitasatosporales; family Streptomycetaceae; genus Kitasatospora; species Kitasatospora sp. NPDC008115. The sequence continues at coordinate 566,594 of NZ_JBIBHU010000001.1, forward strand.
GCCACGGAGTCCCGTGGACGGCCGTCGAGGGGGCGCAGACCGCCGGAACCTGTCCGGGTAATGCCGGCGTAGGGAGAAATCGGCCATGCCGCCTGCTTCGTCATCCTCGTCCTCCGGCGCGCCCGCGGCCCCGGGCGTCCCCCCTCGGCAGGACGCCTCGGGCGCCGCCGCCGGTTCCCACGGCGCGGCCACCGCCGTCCTTGAGCCCGCGGGCCGCACCGAGGCACCGCTGGTGCTGGACACCGAGCCGCCCCGCACCCTGCGCTTCCGCGACCACTTCGCGCTCTGGATGAACCTCGGCGTCTCGCTGATCGGCTTCACCACCGCCGCGACCGTGCTCGGCGCCAAGGGCAGCGAGCTGTCGCTGGCCGCCGCCGTGACCGCGATCGTGGCCGGCACCGTGGTCGGCACCGCGATGCTCGGCGTGGCCGCCCTGATCGGCGCCCGGACCGGCGCGCCCGCCATGGCGAACCTGCGCGGGCTGTTCGGCACCCGGCTGTCCTACGTGCCGACGGTGCTCAACATCGTCCAGTGCGTCGGCTGGGGCGTCTACGAGCTGCTGACGATCGCGCTCGGCGCGCAGACCGTGGTCGGCACCGAGGGCTACCGCTGGGTCTTCGTCGTGCTGGCCGGCGCGCTGACCACCGCGCTGACCATCTGGCCGCTCGGCGCGATCGCGGTGCTGCGCCGCTTCGTCGCCGCCGCGGTGGCGGTCGCGATGGTCTACTTCACCGTCCAGCTCGGCCGGCACGGCGTCCCGGACCCGGGCGCGGGCAACTGGCACGGCTTCCTGCCCGCGACCGACGCGATGATCGCGGTGTCGATCTCCTTCGTGCCGCTCGCCGCCGACTACACCCGGCACTCGCGCACCCCGCGCGCGGCGTTCTGGGGCAGCTTCTCCGGCTACACGATCGCGCAGGTCTGGTGCTACGTGCTCGGGCTGATGGCGCTGCTCCAGGCGGACGGCGACCCGGAGCGGATCTTCGACTCGTTCCTCGGCGTCTGGGCCGGCTGGCTGTTCCTGCTGGTGCTGGTGCTGCGCGAGACCGACCAGTCCTTCGCCAACGTCTACTCGACCGCGATGTCGATCCACAACCTGCTGCCGAAGGTCGACCGCCGGGTGCTGACGGGCGGCACCGGTGTGCTGATCACCGTGCTCGCGCTGCAGATCACCGAGTTCACCGAGTCCTACTACGCCTTCCTGGGCCTGATCGGCTCGGTCTTCGTGCCGATGTTCGCGGTGCTGGCGGTCGACTACTTCCTCGGTGCCGGGCGGCGCGGCTGGAACCTCTCCGCCGACGCGCCGTCCCGGTGGCTGATGCTGCTGCCGTGGGCACTGGGCTTCGCCACCTACCAGCTGATCGCGCCGACGGCGGTGGCCGGCTGGTGGACGGACCTCTGGACCTCCGCGCAGGAGGCGCTGCACTTCACCCCGCAGGAGTGGACCTCGGCCTCGCTGTTCGGCTTCCTGGTGCCGGCCCTGGCCACCTGGGCGCTCACCCCGCTCGCCCGGGACCGGTCCGCCGCCGCGCGCTGACGCCCGCCCGGCCCCGGACGCGGAGGCGAAGACGGCCCCTCGGGTTGGGGCCGTCTTCGCCTGCGCGTCATGTCCGCGTCCTATCGTGTAGGGCGTGACCAGCCCCGATGTCTCGCCCGCGACGGCCCGCACCGCGCCGCCCGTCCAGGTGATCGCCCACCGCGGTTCCTCGTTCGCCCTGCCCGAGCACACCCTCGCCGCCTACCGCCGGGCGCTCGCCGAGGGGGCGGACGCCCTGGAGTGCGATGTGCGGGTGACCGCCGACGGGCAGCTGGTCTGCGTGCACGACCGGCGGATCGGGCGGGTCTCGGACGGCCGGGGCACGGTCTCCGCGATGACGCTGGCGGAGCTGGAGGCGCACGACTTCGGGGCCTGGAAGACCGGCCGGCCGAGCGAGGACCCGGAGCTGCGCGGGGTGCTGCGGCTGGAGAGCCTGCTGGAGCTGGTCGTGGACTGCGGGCGCCCGGTGGACCTCGCGATCGAGACCAAGCACCCGGTGCGCTTCCGCGGCCGGGTGGAGTCCGAGCTGCTGCGGGTGCTGGAGCGGTTCGGGATCGGCGGCGGGAGCGGCGCCGGCGGCGGGACGGCGGCCGGGGGCCACGGCGTCAACGCCCGGATCATGAGCTTCTCCTCCGTCGCGCTGGCCCGGGTGGCGGCCGCCGCGCCGCAGTACCCGCGGGTGTTCCTGTTCGAGCGCGGCCTGGTGCTACGCGGACGGCTGCGCCCGGGCGCGCCGCTGCCGGGCGGGGCGCGGATCGCCGGTCCGGGCATCGAGCTGGTGCGGGCCCGGCCGGGGCTGGTGACCAGGCTGCGCGAGCTGGGCCACCAGGTGCACGTGTGGACCGTGGACGAGCCGGCCGACGTCGAGCTCTGCCTGGAGCTCGGGGTGTCGGCGATCATCACCAACCGCCCGGCCGAGGTCCTGGCCCAGCTCGGCCGCTGAGCCCGGTGGTCATGGCGTGATTCGTGGTACCGCTGTGGTGAACCGTTCAACCACCACCGGCCGTTGACCGTCTTGGTAGGGACTCAAACCTTTCGGCAACGATTTCTGTCGCAATTCATACAGTTTCACGACGGAGGGTGAGCAGCGAATCACCTGTCGCGCACCGACGGTGGACGGGCCTGAAATGTCCGCGCGGGATCGCCGTGCGGTCGTTTCCGACGTATTGCCAAGGGGCATCCATCCCTCGGCATACGCTGAAGGAGGTCCGGGGGTGGCGTTGATGGTGGCGCGTGAAGTGCCGACTTCATCGACCATGGCAGTGCCGCACGGCCCGGCGAGTGTCGGGGTCGCACGGCGCCGACTGCGTCGAGATCTAGGAGACCGCGAGATACCGGAACCGGTCATTGATGATGCTGTTCTGATCCTTTCCGAACTATTGAGCAACGCTTGTCGTTACGCCCGTCCGCTCGGGCCACTGCCCGCGCTCGACCGGGGCGCCCGCGCCGGGGTCGTCGGACCGCTGCTGGTCGGCGGACGGTCCCGGACCGGCGGGCCGGCCACCGCACCGGGCGAGGGCGGCGAGGACGCCGGCGGCGTCCTGGTCCGCTGGCAGATGCACGCCGACGGCGTACTCACCCTGGAGGTCACCGACGGCGGGGCGCAGACCCGGCCGTCGCCGTCCAGCCCCTCGCTGACCTCGCACGGCGGCCGCGGGCTGAGCATCGTGGACCAGCTGGCCAGCGACTGGGGCGTGCGCGACGCCCCCGGCGAGGTGACCGTGTGGGCGGCCCTGCCGGCCCGGGCCCGGCACGCCCGGCGCACCGGCGGCTGACGGCCACCACGACCCGATCAGCGCGGCGAACAGCGCGGCAGGACGGCACGGCAGGACGGCGGGCAGGGCACCCGCGGCGCGCCCGGGCAGCGGGCACGGCGGGCCCGCCCCCGCTCCCGCCCCGCGCCCCGGCGCACGCCCACGCGCCGGAGGAACGTCAGTAGGCTGCCGGGAGCACAACACCACCGTTCCCGGGAGAGCCGCACCATGGGCAAGAAGGCCGCCAAGAAGGCGCCGCAGCGCAGCCAGTCCACCCCCGTCGCCACGGGCGAGATCCCCGTGGTCGGGGCCCGCGAGAACTGCCCCTGCGGCTCGGGCCGCCGCTACAAGGCCTGCCACGGCCGCGAGGCCTCGCACGCCGTCCAGGAGCTGGTGCACCGCCCGTTCGAGGGCCTGCCGGGCGAGGCCGACTGGGTGGCGCTGCGCGAGCTGGTGCCCGCCGCCACCGTGCCGCTGACGCTGGCCGCCGGGGTGGCCGAGACCGCCGCCGGCGAGGTGCCGTCGGTCACCCTGGCCACCGTGCTGCCGCTGGCCTGGCCCGCGCTGCGCCGCCAGGACGGCTCGATCCTGCTGGGCCTGCAGACCCAGTCGTCCTCCGGCGACCTGAGCCGCGACCTCGCGGACGCCCTGGAGCTGGCGCTGGCCACCGAGCCGGGCACCCCGGTGCCGGCCCGCCGGACCGTGCCGGGCGGCCGCCGGCTGCAGGACCTGCTGGACACCGCCGCCGCCTTCGAGCCGGCCGTGCACACCGGCTTCGAGTTCTGGCTGGAGGACGCCGAGACCGCGACCGGCGAGGTGGCCGCCTCGCTGGAGCGCGCCAACGCCTCGGCGATCCCCACCGAGAAGCTCGCCGGCGTCGACTCGGCCTACTGGTGCGGCACCCCGGAGAAGAACCACCTGCGCTGGGTGATGACGGTGCCGGAGGAGCGGCTGCTGGACGCGCTGGCCCGGCTGACCGCCGCCGAGCAGTCCGCGATCGGCCCGGACACCCGGCTGGTCGGCTCCTTCCGGGCGCACGGCCTGACCGTCCCGGTCTGGGACCTGCCGCTCGGGATGACCGCGGCCGACTGCGAGAAGCCGGCCGCGGAGTTCGCCGAGCGGCTCGCCGCGACGCTCGCCGACCCGGCCCCGCTCACCGCCGACGAGCGGCGGGCCCGCGCCAACCTGGTGAACCGTCAGGTCACCCTGAACTAAAGGCGGGACGGAACGCCGGGCACATCCGGCGGATCGAACGTGATACGCGTCACATTGGCGCCCGTGACCCGCAATTTCCGGGCTGCGAGGGCCTCTTGGAAATTGGCGCGGGCGCGGATCCTTGTTACTGTCTAAAGAGTCCGGTCGCTGGTGCATCCCCCGTCGCCAGCGGCCGGATCTTTTGTTTTCCGGACATCCCGTGCCGGGACCGGTCGGCCGTGCCCGATCAGTAGGCCGGCGACGGGACGTCAGTACGCCGAGCGGCCGCTGTCCAGCTGGACCGCCGCCGCCACCAACTCGCCCAGCAACGGCTCGACCTGCGGGAGCCAGACGCCGCCGTCGGCACCCTGACGGGGCGGCAGCACCCAGCGCACCCGGTCACCGTCCCCGCCGCCGGGCGGCAGCGGCAGGAAGCCGCCGGCCCCGTGGTAGCGCAACGATCCGGGCACCCAGGGAAGTTGGACGAGCACCTCGCCGAGCGCGTCGAGCGACCAGGGGGCGACCAGCATGGCGTAGCGGTCCGGCATCGCCAGCACCGGGCCGAGCCGCAGCCGCAGGGCGGCCAGGTAGGCGAGCGCGCGGGCGCCGGCCGTCGCCGGCAGGCTGACCGCGCAGACCGCCCGGCCGGTCGCGACCAGCACCGGGGCGTCCGGGCAGCGCCGCTCCCACCACCAGCGCACCATCCGGGCGTCGGTGGTGGCCGCGAGCAGCGGCGGGTCGTGCGGGTGGGCGCCCGGGACCGGGCAGTCCTGCTCGCCGCAGGAGCAGTGTCCGCCGGCGAGCAGGACGGTACCGGGGACGACGGGCCAGTGGTGCCCGGTGGCCGCCGTCAGGGCCCCGGCCAGCCGGGCCGCCCGGGCCGCCGGCCGGCTCCTCGGGTCTTCGCGCAGTGGGTTGTCGCGCATTGGCACCCGTTCCTTTCCGTGACCGCTCGGTGGCTCCGCCCCGCGGTCGCCAAACCGGCCGCCACCGCGTCCGGGGACGCCGGACCTGCCCGCGGACCGGACGGAGGGATCCGCCCGGGAGCCGGGCCGGGCCGGAGAACGGACCGGGACCGGGGCCGGGCCTGGGCCGGGCGGCGGGGGCGGGGGCGGGCGGCGGTACGGACGGCGGTGCGGACAACGGCGCGGGCCTGGAGCACGCGGTGGAGCACGATGTGAAAGGGCTGCGGAATAGAACAGCCCTTGGAACGAGAATCCCGTATGCGACCGGATGGACGCCGCCCGGCCGCGGTTGGTTCCACCGTACGAGTGAGTCGCTTCCGGCCGACCCGGCCGGCCGGCGCCAGGGGCATACGATCCGGACGGCCGCCGGAGCCGTCCCCCCGGTTCTGCCCGCTCACCGGCCGCTCCATGCCCGGCGGGCGGAGGCGCCGCGTCCCGACGGACCGCGGCGCGACCGACCGGCGCGCGCGAAACGGAACGCGCCCCCGGACCGGGCCCGCGACGGCGCGCGACCGGCCACCAGCCTTGACCAGCCTTGTCATGACTCTGGACATGCCCCGAATGGCCTGTGTAGAAGTGGTGGCATTGCTGTCGATCAATGACGAGTAGTAGCGAATCGAGGCGAAACGCGCCCTTTGGCCGTGCTCGCTCCAAACGGCCGTACCTGGGGGTTCCGCATGATCCGCGTGACACGCACCACCGCGTCAGGAGTGGCGGCATGACCGAGTCCCACCCACCGTCGACGTCATCGGAGCCGGCCGAGGCCGGCGGCACCAGCGGGCTCTCCGTGCTCGACCCGCCGGGCTTCCCCGATCCGGCCGCGCCCGCGGCCCGCCCGGACGGCCGAGCGCCCGGTGAGCTCCCGAACGGCGGCGAGGGCGCGGGCCGCGCCGCGGGCGCCCCCGGCGCACCCGACGGCGCCCAACCCGCCGTGGCCGCCTTGGCCCCCGCCGGAGTGCAGGACCGTTTGGCCGGACGCCTGTCCGATTTCACCAGCCTGCACGAGCACACCGAGCAGCTCGCCCGCGCCCGCGGTCTGTCCGCCACCCTCGACGCCGTGCTCGCCTCCGGCGCCGCGCTGCTCGGCGCCGACCGCGCCCTGCTGGTCACCGCGCTGCCCGGCGGCGGCCCCAGCCAGCCGGTCGGCCTCGGCCTGGACCGCGCCTGCCTCGGCGCGCTGGAGACCGTCCCGCCGGACCAGAGCCTGCTCGCCCGGCTGCTGCGCGAGCACGACCGGCCCGCCGAGGTGCGGTCGCACGACCTCGTCGGCGACCCCGCGATCGGCGCCCGGCTGCGCGAGCTCGCCGGCCACCTCGGCCTCGGCGGCTGCTACGGCCTGCCGTTCGCCACCGAGGAGGACGGCCCGCTGGCCGCCGCGCTCTGGTTCTACGACGAGCCCGGCGGCCCGACCGACCGCCAGCGCGAGCTGGCCCGCCGCTACACCGGCGTCGCCGCCCCGCTGCTGGCCAAGCAGATCGACGCGGCGAAGGTCCGGCGCACCACCGAGGCGCTGCGCCGCGGCCTGCTGCCCGACCGCCTCCCCCGGCCCGCCGGCCTGCGGCTGGCCGCCCGGCTCGTCCCGGCCGGCCTGGACCGCTCCTGCGGCAGCGACTGGTACGACGCCATCCCGCTGCCGGACGGCACGGTCGGCCTGACCGTCGGCTCGGTCTCCGGCGACGGTCCGGGCGCCGGACCGGGCTCCGCCCCCGGCGCGGCCGCCGCGATGGGCCGGGTGCGGGCCGCGCTGCGGGCGTACGCGGTGCTGGAGGGCGAGGACCCGGTGTCCGTCCTGGGCGACCTCGAACTGCTGCTGAAGACCACCGAGCCGACCCGCACCGCCACCGCCGTCTACGCCTGGGTGGAGCCGGAGGGCCGGCGGATCACCCTGGCCGGGGCCGGCCACTGCCCGCCGGTGCTGGTCACCCGGTACGGCGCCGAGTTCGTGGAGACCTCGCTCTCCGCCCCGCTCGGCGTGCTCTCCTGCTGGGAGGCGCCCGGGGTCGAGTTCACCGCCGAGCGCGGCGACACCCTGGTGCTCTACACCGAGGGGCTGGCCCGCCGTTTCGGCCCGACCCTGCACGCCGGGCAGGCCAACCTGCGCCGGGCCGCCGCCGACGCCCCGCGCGACGTGCGGATCGACCCCGAGCGGCTCTGCGCCCACCTGGTGGCGGTCGCGGCGGAGCTGGACGCGGCCCGCTCCGGGCGCGGTCCGGCCACCGACGACCTGATGCTGCTCGCGGCACGCTTCGAGTAGCCCGGCCACGCGGCCGAGGTCCGAACGGGTGAGCGGCCGGGCGTCCGTACCATGGACGGACGGCCGCCCACCTGTGTCGCGATCCGACGCGCCCCGGGCGGCATTACGCGCAAGGAGGCGACGTACGTGACCGAGGACCGCACCCCCGCGGTGGCCGAGAACCCCGAGGCCGTCGGCGGCGACGAGGAACCGCAGCAGTTCAAGGGCCGCAAGAACGGCCTCTACTCCGAGGTCTCCGACGAGCTGGCCGCCTCGATGAAGTCCGGCTGGGCGGACACCGAGCTGCACGGCCTGGCCCCGGTCCCGCAGGCCCCGTACGCCGCCGAGCGCCGCGCCGGGCTGTCCGCCGCCTTCCCCGGCGAGCGCCTGGTCGTCCCGGCCGGCACCCTCAAGGTCCGCTCCAACGACTGCGACTACAGCTTCCGCGCCGCCAGCGAGTACGTGCACCTCACCGGCGACCAGACCGAGGACGCCGTGCTGGTCGCCGAGCCCTCGGGCGACACCGGCCACGACTTCCACCTCTACCTGCTGCCCCGCTCCGACCGCGCGAACGGCGAGTTCTGGCTGGACGGCCACGGCGAGCTGTGGGTCGGCCGCCGGCACAGCCTCACCGAGCAGGAGCAGCTGCTCGGCCTGCCGGTCCGCGACGTCCGCACGGCCGCCGACGAACTGGCCGCGCGGGCCGGGGACGGCGTGCCGACCCGGATCGTGCGCGGCTACGACGCCGGCCTGGAGGCCGCGCTCGCCGAGGTGCTGGACGCCGACAAGGACGCCTCCCTCAAGGAGTTCCTGAGCGGCCTGCGGCTGGTCAAGGACGAGTGGGAGATCGGCGAGCTGCGCGCCGCCTGCGAGGCCACCGTCAAGGGCTTCACCGACTGCGTGCGGGAGCTCGGCCAGGCCGTCGCCACCTCCGAGCGCTGGATCGAGGGCACCTTCTGGCGCCGCGCCCGGGTCGAGGGCAACGACGTCGGCTACGGCTCGATCTGCGCCGCCGGCCCGCACGCCACCACCCTGCACTGGGTGCGCAACGACGGCGAGGTCCGCCCCGGCGAGCTGCTGCTGCTGGACGCCGGTGTGGAGACCAGCACCCTCTACACCGCCGACGTCACCCGCACCCTGCCGATCAACGGCCGCTTCGACGCGCTCCAGCGCAAGATCTACGACGCGGTCCACGACGCGCAGGAGGCCGGCATCGCGGCCGTGAAGCCCGGCGCCCGGTTCCGCGACTTCCACGACGCCTCGCAGCGGGTGCTCGCCGAGCGGCTGCTCGCCTGGGGCCTGCTGGACGCCTCGGTGTACGACGTCGAGAAGGTCCTGGAGCTGGGCCTCCAGCGCCGCTGGACCCTGCACGGCACCGGCCACATGCTCGGCCTGGACGTCCACGACTGCGCCCACTCGCGCACCGAGGAGCACGTCGACGCGCTGCTGGTGCCGGGCATGGTGCTCACCGTCGAGCCCGGCCTGTACTTCCAGCAGGACGACCTGACCGTCCCCGAGGAGTACCGCGGCATCGGCGTGCGGATCGAGGACGACATCCTGGTCACCGCCGACGGCAACGAGAACCTCTCGGCCGGCCTGCCGCGCCGCGCCGAGGACGTCGAGGCGTGGATGGCCTCGCTGGCCTGAGCCGACGGGCCCGCCTGTACGGGCCCGCGTGTACGGGCCGACGGCGGTCCGGCCCCCCCGCCCGGGGGGGCGGCCCCCCCCCCGCCCCGCGGGAGGCGCCGGCACCCGGCCGAGGAGGTGGACCCCCGGCGGCTGACCACCCGCATGGCGGCCGGGCCGTCCCCCAAGGCCCCCC